>JACRMO010000191.1 GCA_016214925.1 Gammaproteobacteria bacterium | reverse complement strand
TGGCCGCAGAAATGAGTAACCGACGTATCCACCAGGATCTGTCGTCATGCTACCCGGGAGATGAACGATGGTACGCATCCATGTATCGATGAACTTCACGCATGAGCCGCACAAGCGCACACCGGTATCGCTGGTGCTCGACACCGACCCGAGCCAGCCGGTGCTGGGCAGCACCGACCGCAACGGTACCGCGACGTTCGACATCCCGCCGGCCAGCGGCAAAATCGTCATCGCCGGCAGCACCCGCTACCAGGGTCGGCTCGACGGCGATATCGAAATCGGCCTGTGGTCGCTGACCGATGGCGATGCCGTGGATGCTAGCGGCGCGCCCGGCAGCGGCGGCGGCAGCACCGCCTATCCCAATATGAAAACCCGTGCGCTCAAGGTGAACAGCCACGAAATCCTGACCGACAGCGAAGGCTATCTAGTGGACCTGTCCGACTGGTCGGAGGATTTTGTGCGCGCCGAGGCCGCCTACGAGGGATTGAAGCTGACCAGCCAGCACTGGGAAGTGATCCGCTTTCTGCGCAGCCATTACGAAACGCATCAGGTGCAGGCCAATGTGCGCGTGATCATCAAACACTTCCGCAAGGTCTGGGGCGAGGAACAAGGCAGCAACCGTTACCTGCACGACATCTTCCCGCGTGGCGGTCCGCAGAAACAGGGCAATCGCTTGGCCGGATTGCTACGCACCAAAGGCGAGCACTAACACCCTGTACGCGGCGGCCTCATTCGCCGAGGATTTGCGTCAGCTGCGTGCGGTTGTGCAACACATCGGCGAGCGTATATTCATCCAGCACCGCATAGAACGCCTGTAATGAACGGGTGAGAATGCCGCGCAACGCGCACACCGGCTCGATGCGACACTCCGACGGTTCCGGCGCGAAACATTCCAGCAACACCGTCTGCGCCTCGGTGTCACGCACCAGTCCTCCCAGATTGATCTGCTCCGGCACCCGCGCCAGACGCAAGCCGCCGCTCTTGCCGCGTTGAGTTTCGATATAGCCCTGCTGACCGAGGAATTGCACCACCTTCATAAGATGGTTCTTGGAGATGCCATAGGCGTTGGCGATATCGCCGATGGTCGCCAGCGCATTATCGCGCAGCCCGAGATAGATCAAAACGCGCAGGCTGTAATCAGTGAATGTGGTCAAACGCATAACAGTGAAAATCTATAGTGGAATGAGTGATGCGCCGTTGCAGGCATGGACCGCCGGTACGCGGAACCCTAGCCAAAGTGTCCGCTCTATTCACCGCCGGTGATAGCCCCCCACCCACAACGCACCCGCCCTTTCATTCAGTAATGCGGCGGCGGGGTTTCTTCGTCGCGCGATGCGATCAACGAGGGGGTAGCCGCCCGAAGCTGTGCTGCCAATCGCCGGATCGTTTCCGCCTGTTCGCCGACCAGGCGCTCCTGTTGCAAGAGCGTGCGCGTCAGCTCGTCCATCGCCGCCTCATGATGGGCGAGACGAATCTCCAGCGCTTCCAGGCGTGCCTGCAGATCAGTATCTGACATGGTTCAGGGCGTCTCCGTTTGATCGGCGTCAGTAAATGGATTCGCCGCGCAGTGTAACCTATATCCTTGGCCGGTCGGGGGTTGGAGCCATCGACGAGTCCCGCTAGCATGACGCCTACAAACCCTGACGTTTTGGAGAATTCCATGAGTGACGCCTTGAATTATCTGGTGGCCGCCCGTCCCGAGGCCATCGCGCCGTATTTCAAATTCCTGAAAGAGGCCGGCAAGCATCTCGATACCCGTACCCGCGACCTGATTTCCATCATCACCAAGGTCGACGTGCAGACCGAGGCCGGCTTCCGTCAATACCTGACCCGCGCGCTACGCAACGGCGCCAACCCCAACGAGGTGATCGACGCCCTGCTGATGGCCTTCCCGACGCTGGGTCTGGCCAAGATCGTCTGGGCGGTGGACATCCTGCTGGACATGGACATCCCGGAATTCCGTCCGGAGAACCTGTTCGCCGAGGCCAAGTGGCGCGCGGTCACCGCGCTGAACGAACTACCCTCGGGCGAGATCAGCTACCGCGATTGCGACGGCCGCAACCTGTACATCTACCGCGACGGTGATGACTTGCGCGTGTACGACAGCCGCTGCCCGCATCAGGTCACCAACATTCCGCACCTGGCGTTGGAAGGCACGCAGCTCACCTGCCCGAAGCATCACTGGAAATTCGACGTCACCACCGGTGAGTGCACCGCTGTTGGCGACCGGCCACTGAAGCATTTCGAGCACAAGGTCGAAAACGGCATTGTGTTCGTGTATTGGTAAGCGGTAAGAGAACCCGGGGACAGATTTCAAATCTGTCCCCTCCCCTCATGCTGAACATTCTCTACCGCGACGATAAACTCATCGCCATCGACAAACCGAGCGGGTTGCTGGTACACCGCAGCCTGATCGATAAACACGAAACGCGTTTCGCCATACAAGTGCTGCGCGACCAGATCGGTCAGCGCGTCTATCCGCTGCACCGCCTCGACAAACCCACTTCCGGTGTACTTCTGTTCGCGCTCACGGAAGATGCCGCGCGCAATATGGGCACTGTGTTCGGAGGCAACCAAGCACACAAGACCTACTTGGCTGTCGTGCGCGGCTATGCGGCGGAACAAGACCGCATCGACTATCCACTGCGCGAAGACTTGGATCGCATGACCGATGCCCGCGCACAGCAGGACAAACCGGCCCAGCCGGCAGTTACCGACTACCAGCGCCTGGCCACGTTGGAATTGGAAATATCCGACGGCCGCCATCCCACCAGTCGCTATTCGTTACTGGAAGTCACACCACGCACGGGGCGCAAGCACCAGATCCGCCGGCATCTGAAACACATCTTCCATCCGATCATCGGCGACACCACCCACGGCGATGGTCGTCACAACCGTATCTTCCGCGAGCATCTGCACTGCCAGCGGCTGCTGTTGTCTGCGCGTGAATTGCGCTTCACGCATCCTGTCAGCGGTGCGCCGATTTTGATTCAGGCGCCTTTGGATACCGAGTTCCAGCGGATCGTCGATCTATTCGGTGATGTTCGCTGTGCTCGCAATGACCCGTGAAGAATTTTCAAGTCCTGTTCGGCGCGCCGGCCTCTGCTAGACTCCCCACCCGGCCACCATCACCCCGCATGAGATACCCATGACCGACCTGATTCAACGTATCGCCCAGGAATTGTCCGTTCGTCCCCAACAGGTGCAGGCCGCTGTCGCCCTGCTCGACGAGGGCGCGACCGTGCCGTTCATCTCCCGCTATCGCAAGGAGGTCACCGGCGGCTTGGACGACACGCAATTGCGTAACCTGGAAGAGCGTCTGGGCTATTTGCGCGAACTGGAAGAACGCCGCGCCAGTGTGCTGAAGAGCATCGAGGAACAGGGCAAGCTGACACCGGAATTGAGCGCGGCCATCCTCGGCGCCGACACTAAAACGCGCCTGGAAGATCTCTACGCGCCCTACAAACAGAAACGCCGCACCAAGGCGCAGATCGCGCGCGAGGCCGGTATCGAACCGCTGCTGGATGCGCTGCTCGGCGATCCGACGCTCGATCCGGAAACAAGCGCGGCGAATTATCTCAATGCCGAGGCTGGTTTCACCGACAGTGCCGCCGTGCTCGAAGGCGCACGGCAGATCTTCATGGAGCGCGTGGCGGAAGACGCCGATCTGGTCGGCGAGCTGCGCACGCTGGCCTGGGACACCGGCCTGATGCAGTCCAGCGTCGTCGACGGCCAGGAACAGGCCGGCGCGAAGTTCAGCGATTACTTCGCGTTCTCCGAACCCTTGCACAAGATCCCCTCGCACCGCGCGCTCGCCATGTTTCGCGGCCGCACCGAAGGCGCGTTGCGGTTGAAACTCATCGTGCCCGGCCAGGATGACCTGGAACCGGGCGCCCCCTCATCGAATATGGGCGGCCGTTGCGAGTCGCGTATCGCCGCGCGCTATGGCATCAAAGAGCAGGGACGACGCGCGGATACCTGGCTGGTTACGTCGGCGCGTTGGGCCTGGCGCGTGAAACTGCACATGCAACTGGAAAGCGAACTGTTCCTGCGCCTGCGCGAGACGGCCGAAGAAGAAGCGATTCGCGTGTTCGGCGAGAACCTGCGCGACCTGTTGCTGGCCGCGCCGGCCGGCCCGCGCACCACGCTCGGCCTCGATCCCGGCCTACGCACCGGCGTGAAGGTCGTCGTCGTCAATAGCACCGGCGCGTTCGTCGAACACACGACCATCTATCCGCACGAACCGAAGAAGCAATGGGATGCATCGATTGCCGTGCTCGTCGCGCTGATCGCCAAACACAAGGTCGAACTCATCAGCATCGGCAACGGCACCGCCTCGCGCGAAACCGATCGGCTGGTCAAGGATGTCGCCAAGCGTCATCCGGAGTTGCACATCACCAGTCTGGTGGTAAGTGAAGCCGGCGCCTCGGTATATTCAGCCTCCGAGTTCGCCGCGCGCGAATTCCCCGATCTGGATGTAACGCTACGCGGCGCGGTCTCCATCGCGCGGCGCTTGCAAGACCCGCTCGCCGAACTGGTGAAGATCGAACCCAAGGCCATCGGCGTCGGCCAATATCAGCACGACCTCAATCAATCGCGGCTGGCACGCAAACTCGATGCGGTCGTCGAAGACTGCGTGAACGCGGTCGGCGTGGAGGTGAACACCGCCTCGATCCCACTGCTGGCGCGCGTCGCCGGTTTATCTGAAACCCTGGCGCGCAACATCGTCGCCCACCGCGATCAGCACGGACCGTTCCGCAGCCGTCAGCAATTGCTGGACGTCGCGCGCCTCGGCCCGAAGGCCTTCGAGCAGGCCGCCGGCTTCCTGCGCATCATGAACGGTGACAATCCACTCGATGCCTCCACTGTGCATCCCGAAGCGTATCCGGTGGTCGAACGCATCCTCGCCAAGACCGGCCGCGACATCCGCGCGCTACTCGGTAACGGCGCGTTCTTGAAAACGCTTGCCGCCAACGACTACATCGACGAACGCTTCGGTGAACCCACCGTGCGCGACATCATCCGCGAGCTGGACAAACCCGGCCGCGATCCGCGCCCCGAGTTCAAGACCGCCACGTTCAAAGACGGCGTGGAAAGAATCGCCGATCTCCAGCCCGGTATGATCCTCGAAGGCGTCGTCACCAACGTCGCCAACTTCGGCGCCTTCGTCGACATCGGTGTACACCAGGATGGCTTGGTGCACATCTCCGTGCTGGCGGACAAATTCGTCAAGGACCCGCGCGACGTGGTCAAGGCCGGCGATGTGGTGAAGGTGAAGGTGGTGGAGATCGATCCGACGCGCAAACGCATCAGCTTAACGATGCGTATGAGTGATGAGGCCGCCGCAGCTAAGGCGCCGCGCGAGCAATCTGATCGTAGTCGTCCGGCACAGGCCCGGCCAGATAAAAGCCGCGACAAGCCGCGCACTGAGGCGCCCAAGCCCGGCGGCGCAATGGCGGATGCGTTTGCGCGACTGAAACGCTAGCGGGTATTCACACCAAGGAGCGCAGAGGCCGCAAAGAGAACCTCAATTAACGGTTCCGCGATCTTTGCGCGCTTTGGTGTGCCATCTTCTCCATTACTACGCCTGCCCGCGATACGCGCGCACCATCGCGGACAATACATCTTCGAGGCGAGACTGCGGTTTGAACCCCAGCACGGTATCCGCGTGGATGGAGCGATAGCAGGCGGAATCGAGCAGGCGCGCAGCTAGCGTGCTGTTGAAAGGTAACGATCGGCGCAACAGCCGTTCGCCGACATCGCCGACACGACCCAGGGCACGCAGCGCGCTGGCCGGCAGCGACCAGGATGGAATCGGTTTGCCCAACGCACTCGCCATGGCGGTGTAGATGCGCCGTGTCGAATAGGCCTCGCCGTCATCGAGAATGCACACCTGGCCGGCCGCTTCGCTCCGCAGGGCGGCGGCCAGCACTGCATGCACAACATCCTGCACGCCGACCATGGAACGAATATTGTGCGTCTCCGGTACCGGCGGGAAGCGGTCGCGGTCGATGGCGCGCAACATGGCGGCGAGATTACCCTTCACACCCGGCCCGTACACCAGCGCCGGACGCAGCACGCTGATCTCCACACCCCTGCGCGCGCCGTGCTCGAACAGCCAGTCTTCGGTTTCGCGTTTGATCTGTCCGTAGGGATCGGCGGGCAGCCGCGCGCTCGCTTCATTAAGGCATTCATGTGCATCCTCGCCACCGGCTTTTACGCTGCTGACGAACACGAAGCGGCGCACGCCGGCCGCGGCGGCGGCCTCGAACAGATTCTGCGTGCCGTGCAGATTGATGCGCCGGTGGCGTTCGATTTCGCCGGGATGCGGTTTGGACATGGCGTGCGCGTAGCCGGCCAGGTGAAGCACGCAGTCCACGCCCTGCACCAGCGTGGACAGCGCCGCCGTGTCCGCGAGATCGCCGCTGCACACATCGATGTCCGCAGGGAATTGTGTCGTGGCCGACACTCGCGACAGCAGACGCACGGACAGGCCCTGCGCATGCAGCGCCGGCAACAACGCCGCGCCGATAAAGCCAGTGCCACCGGTCATGGCGACTTTGTGCAGTGTATTCATCCCATCCTCATGGCAAGACCCGGCCACAGCAGCGTATCGGCTTGGCCAAGCGTCTAATCCTGCCCACTCGCAGCCCCCCACAGGTCGGGCAGCTTAGCGCATTCCTCTCGCCGTGAAACCCATGCGGCTGCGCAATCCCCAGCGGCCCGCTAGCCTACACGCGGGCTATCGCTTATAGTCGCGCCCCAATGAGCACCCCTGTATTAATCTGCGACGATTCCAGCTTCGCCCAGAAGCAAATGGCGCGCGCCCTGCCGCGCGATTGGGACATCGACATCAGCTTCGCCGCCGACGGCGCCGAGGGTCTCGCGGCGTTGCGTGCCGGCAAGGGCGATATCCTGTTTCTGGATCTCAACATGCCGGTGATGGACGGCTACGCGGTCTTGGAAGCGATCCGCCGCGAAGACATCAACACCTTGGTGATCGTGGTCTCCGGCGACGTACAGTCCGAGGCCCGCGAGCGCGTCCTCGGCCTCGGTGCGCTGGACTTCGTCAAGAAACCCATCAACGAGGAAAAGATCGGCGAACTCCTCGACAAATTCGGCATCCGCGTCACGCCCGGTCAGATCCACGGCAATGTGAATATCCAGGTCGACGATCTGGACCGCTATCAGGAAATCGCCAATGTCGCCATGGGCCGCGCGGGTGAGCTGCTCGCGCGCCTGCTGGGTGCCTTCGTCAAGTTACCCGTGCCGCGGGTGAATATGATCGAAGGCAGCGACCTGAAAATGGCCCTGCAGTCCATCGAGGCCAGCGAGACCGTGTCGGCGGTGTGCCAAGGGTTCATCGGCGCCGGTATCGCCGGCGAGGCATTGCTGACTTTCACCGAGTCGAGCTTCACCGACATCGCGACATTGATGCGTCATGAAGGCGAGATCGACGATGCCGTGCAGCTGGAGCTGTTGATGGATATTTCCAGCATTCTGATCGGCGCCTGTTTGAAAGGTATCGCCGACCAGCTGGACATCAACTTCAGCCAGGGCCATCCGGTGGTGCTCGGCCGGCATATCAACATCGCCGAACTGCTCGAACGCAACGCCTCGCGCTGGAACCGCACACTGGCCATCGAGATCGGCTACCGCATCGAGAACCGCAACATCAACTGCGATCTGATGTTGCTGTTCAGCGAAGACTCGCTGGATGTGCTGCACGACCGCGCCTCGTTTCTGGACAGCTGACCGCCCATGTCCGCTGGCCACTCCGAGATTAATGAATTCCACTGGCTGATGGACATGGTCCAGACCGTCGACGTGGGCCTGATGGTGCTGGATCGCGATTATCGGGTACGCCTGTGGAACGGCTTCATGGAAAACCACAGCGGCCAGTCGGGCGCCTACGTCATCGGCAATCGGCTGTTTGAGTTGTTTCCCGATCTTCCCGAGGGCTGGTTCCGGCGCAAGGCCGAGTCGGTGTTTCTGCTGGAGAGCCGCGCCTTCACCACCTGGGAGCAGCGGCCGTATCTGCTGCGCTTCAAGAATTACCGCCCGATCACCGGCACGGCGGATTTCATGTACCAGAACATCACGCTGATCCCGCTGGTCTCGCCCGATGGCACCATCAACCATGTCGGCGTGATTCTCTACGACGTCACCGACATCGCCATCGGCAAGCTCGCGCTGGAAGCGGCCAACGTCGGTCTGGCGCGGCTGTCGCGCACCGATCGCCTGACCGAACTCAACAATCGCGGCTACTGGGAAGAATGCCTGCAAACCGAGTTCGCGCGCGTTCAGCGCAGCAAGCATCCCAGCACACTGATCATGTTCGATATCGACCACTTCAAGAAGGTCAACGACACCTACGGTCACCAAGCCGACGACGAGGTGATCCGCGCCACGTCACGCACCTTGCGCGCCAGCATCCGTACCACCGATATCGCCGGGCGCTACGGCGGCGAGGAATTCGGCGTGGTACTGGTCGACACCAGCGCGGAACAGGGTTTGTATCTGGCCGAGCGGGTCCGCAAAAAAATCGAAGCCCTGACGGTGACGTTCGAACAGCTGGAGATCCG
>JACRMO010000190.1 GCA_016214925.1 Gammaproteobacteria bacterium | reverse complement strand
CATAGCCGCGACGGCCCCTCGGGCTTGCGCGGCTGCGCGGTCAGTTGGCGGAATTTCTCGTTGCGCGGTGTCGAATCGCTGTGGACG
Organism: Gammaproteobacteria bacterium; assembly: GCA_016214925.1. Lineage (GTDB taxonomy): Bacteria > Pseudomonadota > Gammaproteobacteria > Thiohalobacterales > Thiohalobacteraceae > JAHJQQ01. Next base: position 13,207 of record JACRMO010000190.1, on the reverse strand, counting down.
TAATGTTTCTCGACCGGATCGTAGGCGAACAAGGTTTCCAGCACATACTGTCCGTCGCGCACACAGGTGACCTCATCGATCGATACGACGCGGCGCGCGCCATCGGAGAAGCGCGACACATGCACGACCAGATCGATGGCGCTGGCCACCATCTCCTTGAGCGTGCCTTCACTGCCCTGGAAACCGGCCAGACCGGCCAGCATGCCGATGCGACCCAGCGCATCGCGGCCGCTGTTCGCGTGAATGGTGCTCATGGAACCGTCATGTCCGGTATTCATGGCCTGCAGCACATCCAGCACCTCTACACCGCGGATCTCGCCGAGGATGATGCGATCGGGGCGCATGCGCAGCACATTGCGCACCAGATCGCGCGCACTGACCTCGCCTTCACCTTCGACATTCGGCGGCCGTGTCTCCAGACGCACCACATGGTGGTGTCCGAGCTGCAGCTCCGCGGCGTCCTCGACGGTCACCAGGCGTTCCGCTTCGCCGATGTAGCGGCTGAGCACGTTCAACAGGGTGGTCTTACCTGCGCCGGTGGATCCACTCACCAGAATATTGCAGCGCGCACTCACTGCCGCGCAGAGAAATTCCAACATCGCACTGTCCAACGTCCCGTAAGCCAGCAGATCGCCGGCCCGCAGCGGATCGCGGCGAAACTTGCGGATAGACAGACAGGGACCGTCCAAGGCCAGCGGCGGCACCACGGCATTGATGCGTCTGCCATCCGGCAAGCGCGCATCCACCATGGGATTGGTCTCGTCCAGGCGCCGCCCAAGCGGGGCCAGCATGCGCTGGATCACGCGCATGACGTGGTTGTCGTCGATGAAGCGCAGATCGGTGTGTTCCAATCGCCCGCCGCGCTCGACGAACACGTGCCGGGCACCGTTGACCAGGATGTCGTTGATATGATCATCGGCAAGCAACGCCTACAAGGGTCCGTAACCGGTGAGCTCCGCCACCATCTCGCGTACCAGATATTCGATATCCTCGCGATTGACCGCCAGACGGTTGGTGCTGACGTAACGGCTGATGCGTCCATGGGCGTAGCTCGACAGCACCTCCGCGGTCCAATCGGTAGGCGATACCTGATCTTCTTCGATACACTCGATCAGATACCGGTGCAGACGCGCCTTCAGATCCTGATAGTCCTCGGTCTGTTTCAGGCCATATTCCATCCCCAGTTTGCCGAATTCCATGGACTACCCTCCGGTCAGGCCAAACAATCTGCGCAACGAGGTGAAAGCGCCGCCGAACATGGGCTCGCTCTCCGCAGTCGGACTCTGGCGCGGCTTGCCCAGCAGCTGATCCGCTAGACGGCGCACCTGCACACAATAGGATTCGCGCGGGGCGATCTCGAACGAACATGCTGCGGCCGGAATTCATCACACTGAGACGGGCCAGACCGCTGGGCGGCAACGTCGTGAGCAAGGGCAAGCCGAAACCTCTGGCAACCGCCTCGGCATCCGGCGGCAGCTTGTGGTAATAGCGATCCACGACCAGCCCGACCCGATCCATCTTCAGCTTGCGCGCCACCATGCGTTTGAGCAGCGCCATATTCTGCTGGCAGCTGGGCACACTCTGCTCGACCACCATGGCGATGCGGTCCGCATTGCTCAACAGCACATACAGGAAATCCGAATCGGGGATCCCGCCCAGATTCAGCACAATGGTCGGGAAGTAAGCGCGGAGTGTGCCGAGGAGAACGTAGATGTCCGTGGGCGTGATATCGCCCAGACCCACCGGACTGTCCGCCATGGAGAGCATGCGCAGACCGGACGGATGCTGCGCAAAGGCGCTTTCGATCAGCGTCTCGTCCAGACGCCGCAGGCTGCGCACCGCATCGACGAAACTGTAGGCCGACGTCAGGCCGAGATACAGCAGGGCATCACCACGGGGCACGCCGAGATCCAGCAGCAGAACGCGTTCCTGTGGTGCGCGTTCCTGAAAGGACAGCGCCAGGTGCAAGGCCAACATGACCGCATTGGTATCCGGCCGCGCGTCCGCCAGCGCGATGATCCGTCCCGGCTGGCTGGGCGTCTCCATGATGCGCGGCGACCGCTCCAGTAGACGCCGCACCAGTCCGACCACCTCATCCGGATTGCCGCCGGGCACCAGAAAATCCCGCGCGCCGGCCCGCATCGCCACACGCATCAGCGCCGGATCCAACTCGCGCCCCAGCGCCACCACCGACACTCTGGGCTTGGCCGCCAACAACCCTTCGATGACGGCCGCCTGTCGGTCTATCTGATCGGGCAAGATCTCGACGAACACCACCGCCGCGCCCGTCACATCGACGATCTGCAGCGCACGTTCCAGCGCGCCGCCCTCGGCAACCAGCAATTCGCCTTCCTCGGACAGCACGCGCTGCAGCCAACGCACACTGTCGTCGCGCTCGGTCATGACCACAAAGCTGTGTTGTGCCGTCATCGCTCAGTCCGAAAAACCTGTCTGTACCTGGGGCGTGGATTCGAACTCACCTTTCTCCTGGAATACCTGGTGAGCGAAATCCGTGTCGTAGTTGCGGTAATGTTCGCCGGGCAGCGGCGGCAATTGGCTGCCGCGCGCCAACGGGGCGACCAGATGCGGGGTCACGATCATCACCAGTTCGCGATCGCCTTTCTCGATGCGCGAAGAGCGGAACAGTGCACCCAGAATAGGCAGATCGCCCAGCCCCGGCAGCTTGTCGACATTGGCCATGGTGTTCTGGCTGATCAGTCCGGCAATCACAAAGCTTTCGCCGTTACCCAGTTCGACGCTGGTGTCTGCACGCCGCACCCGCAGCGCCGGCACCGACACGCCGCCGCTTTCTACACCTGCCGTGAAATCCAGTTCGCTGACCTCGGGCGCCACCTTGAGCATGATGCGGTCTTCCGCCAGCACCGTCGGCGCCAGGGTCAGTCGCACACCGAATTCCTTGTACACGATGGTCACGCTGGACGAGTTTCCCGAGCCCTGGATCACCGGGATGGGGAATTCGCCACCGACCAGAAAACTTGCGCTCTGACCGCTCATAGTCACCAAGCTGGGCTCGGCCAGGGTGTAGGCGAAGCCTTTGGATTCCAGGAGGCTGAATACACTGAGCAGACCGCGCGAAGAATCGCCGACGACCAGATTGAAAGCCTGCGCGCCGGGCAGGAAACCGGCCGCACTGTTCAGCGTGAAGCCACCGCCGCTACTGGTTTCGACACCCGACAGCACACCCGGCGGCGCCACGATCGCCGTGGTGTTCGCGGTATTTTTGCCGAGAAAGGCGCCTGCCGAGCGCAGCTTCTCGCGGCTGATCTCCACGATCTTGATATCGGTCTGCACCTCGGTGGAGATGCGCAGCCGACTGGTATCGACCGGCGCAGCCGCCTTGGTCGTCGCCAGCGCCAGCGCCTGCTCGTGTACATCCAACGCGGAACTCTCGCCGCGCAATTCCACTTTATCGCCCGCCGTGGCAACCGACAGGCCAGTGGCCGCGACCTTATCGCGCAATGCCTGGTTGGGATTGACCACCACTGCGAATTGCTCCGGTTCACCGCGGTCGCGATACCACACATGCAGATCAGTGCTGCCCGGTTTAATCGCCGTTATCAGCACTTCTTTGGCAGACGTCATCTGTACATCAGCCACCTCCGGATCGCCGATGGCGACTTGACCGACCGTGCGTTCCAACGTCAGGCGCCGCTGTTGGCCGGCATCGACCTCGATGGGCGGCGCCGCGACCGCCAGCGCGCAGCATGCAGCCAGCATCGCCGCCGCGTAGCGCATCCCCTGTAAATGCCGGTTCTGTCTGTTCGCGTTTCGGCTATGCATCATTTGGCCTCGATCACTTCTTTTCTGGCGCCATGGAATACGTTTACGGTGGGGACACTCTTTTGCGTTGGCTCGCTGCGACGTTGCTGGGTCAACTCGCTCAGCGTCAGCGGCCGCATGTTCGACGTCGTCGCTTGCGCGTGGGCCGCCTGTGCTTCCTCGACGCCATATACCGCCAAGCGCAACGTGCCGGCGCTGGCCGCCAACATCACTGCGGGCGCGTGTTCCAGCGGCACAGCGAGAACGGCCGAGCGGCCCGCCGTATTCTGCGATTCTTTGGAGTCCGCTTCACCGCTTGTCCCGATGACCGCCTCGCCATAGGCAAGCACCCGGGCATGTTTGAGTACGATCTGCGCGGTGCTCTTCGGCAACTCCTGGTTGCCGCCGCGCAGATACAACAGCACATCCACATAGTCGCCGGGTTGTACCAGACCGCCGCCGCCGATGACCTCATCGACCTTGACGGCAATGGCACGCTCACCGGGACGGACCGCGCGCGCCAGGGAGCTGCCCGGCAGGAAATGCCGTTCCAGTGGCGCCTCGCCGGCGGCGATGGCCAGCGAGGGGGTCTTGCCGATGATGTCGTTCGGCTTGCTGTAGGTGTTGGCTGGCCGAACCGGAAAGGCCACCAGTGTGAAATCTTCCGAGGTAATGGAGCGACCCGCGGGAATCGCGCGTACCGCCACGATGACGGGGTGAGTATCCGCCGGTAGAGTTGGGACCGCGTCGGTTGCAGCAGTATGATCCACAGCCTGACGCTGACTCAGCCGGTAACCGACATAACCGACGGCCGCGCTGCCCAGCGCGAGCAGCACTGCCAGTACCCGCAGCATTCTGTGACTCATCCCTTCCCCCTAATCTCGCCGCGCAGTCTGCCCTTTGTCTACAATCTGATATTTGCCTGCGCCCGTAACTCGTTGCCGACCCGCGGCACCGGGCCGATACCGGGCAGCACCAGGGTGGGTATCAGCGGGGTGTCGGCATAATTCGGGTAGCGCACCGTCACCTCCAGCACCGCGCCGTTGAGCACTACTCCGACTTGCACGTTGCCATCTCCCAGCACGCGCGCCTTCAGCGTGTCCGGCAGCCAGGCCAGACTCAAGCCTACCTGATTACGCACGCGCGGCGTGACGACATTCATGTACTCGTCGGTGCCAGCGGGGGTGTCCGCATACGCGCTGCGGTCTACCGCCACCGCCACGCGCGCGCCCTCTTCGGCCGCCAGCGTCATGCCTTGCAGCAACGCCATGATCAGCCCATAACTGACCAGCGCATAGAACAACGCGAACATCGGGATGAAGATCAGCGCGAACTCGATGGCTGCGGCACCGCGCTGGTGCGCCGGCGCCCCCTTGATGATCCCACCGCGCATCGATACATCGCCCTCCGTCATATGCCCGGCAGGATATCTCTCGCCAATAGGCTGACTACGAATCCCATGGCCAACGCCGCGCCAAACGGCACGGGGCGCTTGGTCGCAACAGGTGCCGTCAAACGGTTCACCCACGCCATGCTGTGCAACTGAATACTCAGCGCGGACGGATTGGATGTACTCCCTTTTGCCGCCAGCCATAACACGGCCCACAGACCGGCCAGCAATGATCCGATGACGAAACTCGCCACCAGCGTGCTCACATCGCTGAGCAGCGCGAGCGCGAGCGCCAGCTTGACGTCTCCAGCACCCACTCCCCCACCCAGATAGGCCGGCAGGGTAAACGCCAGGGCTAGACCGGCGGCCAGAAGCGCGGAACCGGCGGCGGCCCCCGTGGCACTTTCGCCCTGCGCCACCAGGACCAACACCGCCGTCATCACCGCCCCCAGACTGAGCAGATTGGGTATGCGCCGCGTTCGCAAATCACTGACGCTGATGGCCGCCGACCAAGCCAGCATGGCAGTAAGATTCAATGGGGCCATAGCGCCGGACACTCGGTCAAAGGCCTACCCATTATCAGGGCGTTGCGCCCTCAAGTGCCGTCTGGATCGCTGTGAATATGTCTGTAATAGCGGTTCTTAATGGTGTTACGAATGCCACCAGCGCAATGGCGACCATGGCCGCGATCAGCGCATATTCGATGGCACTGGCGCCTTCTTCGTCCCGCAAAAACCGCATCATGAACGCTTTCATGTGAACTCCTCTACTCAAGTGGAACAACTTACGGAACGCCTATGGCAGTATTCGACCTACAGCCGTATCAGCGTGCCCGCATATACTATAGCGACAATTTAGACAGATTTTAAACAAACGTCTAAATCACCCTTTCCTACACCCACCGCCAAACCACACTGCTCCAGCGGTTAAGGATTCTGCACATCCGCGCGCAGCCCCCAGACGACGCGGTTGCGACCGCCATGCTTCGCCTGATAGAGAGCATCGTCCGCCGCGCGCAACAATGCCGCCTCCTGAACCTGCGGCTCGGGAATGCAGGTCGCACCGCCCACGCTGATAGTGACCTTGCCACCCTCTACGCCGGAGTGTTCGATCCCCAACCGTTCAACGCTGGCGCGCAGGCGCTCCGCCAGGACTACACCTTCATCGCGCGGGGTCTGATGCAGCAGCAACACGAACTCCTCACCGCCATAGCGGGCGACCATGTCACCCGCACGGCGCAGGTTGTCGGACAGCACCCGTGCCACCCGCTGCAGACACACATCTCCTGCCTGGTGACCATACGTGTCGTTGTAGACCTTGAACTTATCGACATCGATCAGGATCACCGATAACGGCGTGCCGCTACGCGCTGCGCGCTTCCATTCATTGGCGAGCGCCACATCGAAGTGGCGCCGGTTGGGAATCTGGGTGAGACCGTCCAGGCTGGCCAGCGTCTGAAAATTGAAATGCAGGCTGAGCGATTCCATCAGGCCGAAATGCATGCTGCGGGCGGTAATCCACAGACTGCCGGCAAACACCGGCAGCATTCCGGCCATAATCTGGAACGCTTCGTCGCCATCGAGAAATAGACGCGCCATCAGCGGGCCAAAGACACTCACTAAATAAATGCCATACGCAGTCGGCAGAGCGATATACATAGGCAACGCACCCGCCGCCGTCGCACCAATCATCAGGATCAGAAGTATCTGTTGCGGAAATGCATCGACGGGGAACAGGAACAACGCCGCCGATCCCCACGCCAAGCCGACCAGGACTGTGACCGGCAGATGGATATGGGCCCAGTGCCCCGGCATCAGCATTACACGCTCGGGAATCGCGTGAGCACGCGCGACAAACAGGCGCAGACCACTGGTCAGGATCACAGCTGTCAGCCAGATCACCAAGCGCCGGTGATCGGTCACGGTCCAGAGAAAGCCGGCCAGCACAACCGCATTGACTACACCGACCAACAAACCGACGCCAGTCTGTCGATTAAACTGGGCCAACTGATGTGTGGTGAGCTGATGGGGATCGTTGATAATCATTGGCACCGTGATCAAACCCTCACTGTTTCAGGCAGACGCCCTATGCCGGCTATATTCATAAGTCGTGCTGATGAATATAGTCATTACTCATACGTTAGCGACGACAGGTGCGGCCACTTAACAATTTCCATGCTCAACCCATGTGTTCTACACAGTGAGACTAGCAGCTTTTGAGGAGACGATAATCGTGGAAAGTGGGAAACCGTGACACTCTTCACCTCGATGTAGGCGCACAGGAAATACCACTATAAGTGTTAGTCCTACATTGGCAAATGCGTAGTGGTAAAAATGCGATTCACTGGTAAATTAGCTTATAAGGGCACAAATATCTCTCGACCATGAGACCTTCATCCAGACAGATGAAGGGACGATAACGATATCCAACAACGCAATCCAGAATTGCTTCAGGGCCGGGCTATTTACATATGCGGTTATCAGGAAAGCCATTCGTGACGGATTCCGACCTATTCGGAATAACCCGACAGCCTGCGCCGGCGGCCGACAGCTCCGCGCGTGCCGTGGCGGACGATATCCCGCGCCTCCTGCACCAGGCAGATCAGGATGATCGGCTGCAACTCGAGCTGATCAGGGTCGTCTACCAGAACAGCCAACTGGCGGTTATCGCCACGCTGATCGCGCTGCCGATTGTTGCGCTGCTCATTCGGCAACAAGGCGCCTCTGAAATGCTCTGGCCCTGGGTGACCACCGTCGCGCTGGTCACGCTGCTGAGGACACTGTATCTGCACTTGGCACGGGCCAATACCGCCACACCCGCCCAGGTCCCCCGGCTACGCCGCAATTACCTATTGTGGAATTTTGCGAGCGGCGCCGCCTGGGGCGCAACCGCCCTGCTGGTGACTCCAGACTCGCTGCCGAGTCAGGTATTTCTCGCGCTCATCCTCGGCGGCATCGCCGCCGTTGCGGTCGTGGTGCATGGCGCCATGTTCAGCGCCGTTGCGGTATTCACGCTGCCCGCCTTGCTGCCCATGGTGGTGCGCCTGCAGCTCGAACATACCCAGCTGCATACAGCCATGAGTATCGCTGCCGGTCTGTTCGTCTGTATTCTTCTGATGGTTGCATCGCGCATGGGCAAGACCAGCGCACGCGCGCTCAGGCTGAGCATCGTCAACCGGGATTTGGCCACCTATCTCGAGGGCGCCAAGCAAGCCACCGATCATCTAAACTCCGTGCTGACAGCGGAGGTGGACGAACGCCGGCAAATAGAGGCGCGACTGCGAACGGAACGTGACTTTGTCTCCGCCGTGCTGGATACCGAATGCGGACTCGTCATCGTGCTCGACCCCGAGGGCCGCATCGTCCGTTTCAACCGCGCATGCGAAACGGCAACCGGTTATTACGCGCACGAACTTATCGGACGCCTTATCTGGGACACGCTCATGCTGCCCAGCGAAACGCCCTATATGCGCCTGAAGATGGAAGCGGTGCTTGCCGGCTGCTTCCCGAACGAATGCGAAGTACGCTGGCGCGGCAAACAGGGTGGCGAACGCAGAGTACGCCTGTCCAACACCGCTCTGATCGACAAATCGGGCAAGCCAACGCACATCGTCGCAACCGGCATCGATATCACCGAGCACTATGTCGCGGAAACCGAGCTGGCGCGCAGCCGTGAGGACTTCCGCCTGCTGGTGGAAGGCGTCAGCAATTATGCGATCTACATGCTCGACCCGGAAGGACGAATCACCAGCTGGAATACAGGTGCAGAACGCATCACCGGCTATCAGTCCCAGGACGTCATCGGCACGCACTATTCGCGCTTCTATACAGTCGAAGATGTGCAACGCGGCCGGCCGTCGATTCAGCTGCGCATGGCCAGTTCGGAAGGACGCCATGAATACGAGGGATGGAATGTTCGCAAAGGTGGCGGCCGCTTCTGGGCGACAGTCACCGTATCGCCGCTGCGCGGCGAGGATCGCGGACTGCGCGGCTTTTCCGTCATCACCGGCGACATCACGCACCGCAAACAAACCGAGGACACCATCCGCGCCTTATTGTCCATCACTGAACAGCTCAATGCGACGCTGGATATCGATCTATTGATGGATGCGCTGGTGCGTCAGGCACTCAAGCTGCTGGACGCCTCCGCCGGCTATGCGGGCCTGTTCCAGGACGGGTCGTTTGAATACAACCGTTATTATCGAGACCAGACATCACTCCCCGTCCACGGCCCAGCCGTGCAAACCAAGGGTTTCCCTGGACACGTCCACAAGACTCGTCTTCCGTACCGTTCTGCAGACGTGCTGCATGACCCCCTGGGGGACACCGGCTTCTGCCGTACCCAGGGCATCCGCACCGCCATCTGCTGTCCGATCCTGAGTTATAGCGGAGAAGTGATCGGATTCATCGAGGTAAACAATAAAAATTCCGGTGGGGCATTTTCCGCAACGGACGAGGAGCGGCTTATCTCCGTTTCTCAGTCCGCCGCGCTCGCCATTCAGAATGCCCTGGCGTTCCAGCAGATCAAACGCACCAAGAACTTGCTCTCCGAAGAAACCCGGCTGCTGAAATTGATCGCCACAGGATCGCCACTCCCCACGGTTATAAGCGCCTTGCTCAGCACCATTGAAAGCCAAGTGGAAGATACCTCGGCGATGTTCTTGTTCGGCGATGCCGAGAAAGGCACCCTACGGCAGTGCATGATGCCGGACCCGGACACGACGCCACCTTTGCCGCCGGACGTGAAGCTGCCCATCGATCTCCAGAGAATCGGCCAACCCCTGGCAAAGGCGGATGGCGCCCCCATCTACGACATCAGCAATGACGACGCATGGACGCATCTGCTCGGTGTTGCAATGCCCGCGGACGGACGGCAGCGCTGGCTATGCCCCATCCGCACCAGCGACTCCGATCACATGGGCATGTTTGTGCTGTCGCTGAACCCGGACACCGCCAAACACAGCGAACATATCGCGCTGATAGAGACCACCGCCCATCTTGCCGGTATCGCGGTCGAACGTCGGTGCGCGGAGCGCGCCTTGCACGAGTCGCGCGAACAATTGCGCGCACTGTCCACCCATCTGCAAAAGGTCCGCGAGGAAGAAAAGGCGCACCTGGCCCGCGAACTTCATGATGAACTTGGCGGTACCCTGTTGGCGCTGAAGATCGATACCGCATGGATCAAACGCCACCTGCCGGAACAACACACTGACTTGGCCGACAAAGCCGGCTCCATGCTGGCTCTTCTGGACAGTGCAGTGACCACGACTCGCCGGATATCCAGCGACTTGCGCCCGCCGATGCTCGATGATCTCGGCCTAATTGCCACGATCGAATGGCAGACCCATGAGTTCGAGTCGCGCATGGGTATCGGCTGCGAACTGGATCTGGATGGAGACAGCTGCCTGCTGACCAACAACCAATCAACCGCACTGTTTCGAATTTTCCAGGAGGCGTTGACGAACATAGCACGTCATGCGCATGCGACCCACGCCAGCATCAAGGTGCACATAACAACCCACCAAGCCATCATGGTGATTGAAGACAACGGTCGCGGCATTGATCGAGCTCATGCACGAAGACCGGACGCACACGGATTGCTCGGCATGACCGAACGCGTCCATTCACTCGGCGGAGAAATTCAGTTGAACAGCCCCCCCGGGAGGGGTTTGTGCCTTGAGGTCAACATTCCACTAGAAAATCAGCCCCGACATCCAGCAGGAAATCAGCCAACATGATCAGAGTATTCATCGCCGATGACCATCCTGTAGTGCGCGCATGTATCAAACAGATTCTGGCCGAGGCACCCGATATCGAGTAGTGCGGGGAAGCGGAATCAGGCCAGGAAGTACTGGACAAACTTGACACATGCAAGCCGGACGTCCTACTCCTGGACATTGCCATGCCCGGCCGCAACGGCATCGAAACACTCAAGCGGGTCACAGATATAAACCCGAACATCGCCGTCATCATCTTGAGCATGTATCCTGAGGATCAATACGCAATCCGTTTGCTGAAATCAGGCGCCTCCGGTTATCTCACCAAGGAATGCGCTCCTGATCAACTGGTATCAGCCATCCACAAGGTCACTCGGGGGCGGAAGTACGTCAGCCCCGCCCTGGCCGAAATCCTGGCGGAAAACCTTTCCGGACACAGAGACCATCCTGCGCATGAAGATCTTTCGAATCGCGAGTACCAGATATTCTGCATGCTGGCGGCGGGCCGCCGAGTATCCGAGATTGCAGACGAGCTGTGCCTGAGCGTTAAGACGGTGAGCACTCACAGAACGCGCATCTTGGGCAAGATGCACATGACCAAGAATGCCGAACTCACCTACTACGCGATCAAGAACAACTTGGTGGGTTAGCAGATTGCAAGAGCAGGCCCGATAGTGCGCATCGCATTATCCGCCACGCAAGTCGCTGCGCTGCGATTGGAAGCGCCGCCATAAGCCACTCATGCGCTCGACACACGCTACACATCTTCCAACGACACCCCCGCCAGCGCATCGGCGAGTTTGGAAGGATCCTCCTCGTCGAGTTTGATCATCAATCGCACTTCGTTGGCGGAATCGGCGTGGTGGATGGCATCGTCGTAGCTGATCTCGCCAGCCTTGTAGAGTTCGAACAGGGCCATATCGAACGTCATCATGCCCTGCTGCGTGGAGCGCTTCATCAGATCCTTGAGCTTGTGGATTTCGCCGATGCGGATGTGTTCCGCGGCCAGCGGGGTGTTGATGAGCACTTCGACCGCGGCACGGCGGCCCTTGCCGTCAACGCGCGGGAGGAGTTGCTGAGCGACGATGGCCTTGAGGTTGAGCGATAGATCCATCAGCAATTGATGGCGCCGATCCTCGGGGAAGAAATTGATGATGCGATCCAGCGCCTGATTGGCATTGTTCGCATGCAGTGTCGCCAGACACAAATGCCCGGTCTCGGCGAAGGCGATGGCGTAATCCATGGTATCGCGGGTACGAATCTCGCCGATGAGGATCACATCCGGCGCCTGGCGCAAGGTGTTCTTCAGACCGACTTCATAGGACGCCGTGTCCAAGCCCACTTCGCGTTGAGTGATGATGCAGCCGCTGTGCTGATGCACGAACTCGATGGGGTCTTCCAGGCTGATGATATGCCCGGTGCTGTTGTGATTGCGGTAACCGATCATGGCGGCGAGCGTCGTCGACTTGCCGGTGCCGGTGCCGCCGACGAAGACCACCAGACCACGTTTGACCATGGCCAGGCTCTTGATGACCTGCGGCATGTGCAGGGAATCGAGCGTGGGTATCTCGGTCTCGATGCGCCGCAGCACCATGCCGATATGGTTGCGCTGATAGAAGGCGCTGACGCGGAAACGCCCCAGCCCGGGTTCGCTGATGGCGAAGTTGCACTCGTGGCTGTGTTCGAAATCCTCGCGCTGGTGTTCGGTCATCACCGAATACACCAGCTCACGCGCCTGATTGGGACTGAGACTGCCCTCGGCAACCGGCGTGACTTTGCCGTCGACCTTGAGCGCGGGCGCCATGCCGACCGTAATGAACAGATCGGACGCCTTCTTTGCCACCATCAGCTTGAGCAGCGCGCTCATTTCCATGGCGCTATCCCTCACATCGTTTCACCGGGACTTACAGTCTAGCGGAACAAATCCTTGTTGGCTGCCTTGCTGCGCGCATCGGCCTTGGTGACGATGCCCTTCTGCACGATCTCCTGCAGATTCTGGTCGAGCGTCTGCATGCCGTACTGCTGGCCGGTCTGGATGGACGAATACATCTGCGCGACCTTGTCCTCGCGGATCAGGTTGCGGATGGCCGGAGTGCCGATCATGATCTCGTGCGCCGCGACACGGCCGCCACCGACTTTCTTCAGCAGCGACTGCGAAATCACCGCGCGCAGCGATTCGGACAGCATCGAGCGCACCATTTCCTTCTCTGCCGCGGGGAACACGTCGACGATACGGTCGATGGTCTTGGCAGCAGACGAGGTGTGCAGCGTGCCGAACACCAGGTGGCCGGTTTCGGCGGCGGTCAGCGCGAGGCGGATGG
>JACRMO010000212.1:9195-24466 GCA_016214925.1 Gammaproteobacteria bacterium | reverse complement strand
GTGATGCCGGGCGTGTCCGAACGCAGTTGAATACGTCCACGGTACAGGTAATAGCCCTCGGTGACTTCCCAACGGACGGTGACGGAATCCGCCGCGGTAACCTTGGCCGAAAAGACGAAGGCCTTGTCGGCCTGCACGGGCTCGTCGTCATTCCACAGTGCCTGGGCCGGGGCACCGAGGGCTAAGCACAGCCAGACGAGGAGGGCAGTCAGCCAATACGGATGGGATCGGGTCATGTAGGGTGTTCCAGGTTCTGGTCGATCCAGCCCAGATAGGCGGGCAGGCCGTCGATCACTGGGACTGCAATGATCTCCGGGAGTTCATAAGGATGTAGCCCGCGCAGGGTAGTACACAGAGCGTCGAAGTTCTCGCGCCGGGTTTTGGCGATCAGCAGTAATTCGTTGTCCTGCTGTATTTGGCCTTGCCAGCGGTAGACTGAGGTTAAACCCGGCAGCACATTCACGCAGGCCGCCAGCCGCGCCTCCACCAGCGCGCGCGCCAGGGACTCAGCAGTCGCCGCATCCGGCACGGTACACAGCACGATGCAATGCGCGTCAGTCATGGCGGGAAGATAGCGGATGGTCCCGGCAGGCGAAAGGGGCTCGACTGCTTTTTAAAGATGCGCTGCAGTTCCGGCTTATTCCCCTTGGCCGCGAACGGTTCGTGAAATTACCGGTTCGCGGCCAAGGCCGTTCCTACGGGTGTTTCCCTGATTCCTGGCATCCGGTATGGTGCGGCCATGCGTCCTATGCCTATCCTCATGCTGATCTTTTTCTCGATCCCGCTGATCGAGATTTACCTGCTCATCAAGGTCGGGCCGCCACAGGCCGGACCACCCCCGGCCGAGGGGCCGGTAACCCTGGAAGGCGAATTCCGGCGCGAGGATGACGAATAATGCGCCTCTCCCTTGACTCCGCCCAACTCGCCGCTATCATTGGCACTCACTGATAACGAGTGCTAACAGCACTCAGTCAAACCCAGTCGTTTCAAATCCAAGTGAAGCAGTTTCAAGGAGAAAAACCCGATGAATATTCGTCCGTTGCATGATCGCGTGATCATCAAGCGCATGGAGGAAGAGCGCAAATCCCCCGGTGGGATCGTGATCCCGGATGCCGCCGCCGAAAAGCCGGTCCGCGGTGAAGTGAAGGCCGCCGGCAAGGGCAAAATTCTGGAAAATGGCACGGTTCGCCCGCTTGACGTGAAGGTCGGCGACAAGGTCCTGTTCGGTAAGTACAGCGGCACCGAGGTTAAGGTGGACGGTGAAGACCTGCTGGTGATGCGCGAAGAAGACATCATGGCGGTCATCGAAGGCTAAGCGCGCTGCGCCCTTGTAATAGATCAGCTTAGACACCAAACGAATTCAAGAGGAATACCCAACATGTCAGCGAAAGAAGTCAAATTCAGCGACGATGCGCGCAGCCGCATGGTCAAGGGTGTGAACATTCTGGCCAATGCGGTCAAAGTCACGCTGGGTCCGAAGGGCCGCAACGTGGTGCTGGAGAAGGCCTTCGGCGCCCCCACCATCACCAAGGACGGCGTCTCCGTCGCCAAAGAAATCGAGCTGAAAGACAAGTTCGAGAACATGGGCGCGCAGATGGTGAAGGAAGTCGCCTCGCAGACCTCCGATATCGCCGGCGACGGCACCACCACCGCCACCGTATTGGCCCAGGCCATTTTACGTGAAGGCATGAAGGCGGTCGCCGCCGGCATGAACCCGATGGATCTCAAGCGCGGCATCGACAAGGCTGTGATCGGCGCGGTCGCCGAATTGAAGAAGCTGTCCAAGCCTTGCGCCGACACCAAGGCGATTGCCCAGGTCGGCACCATCTCCGCCAACTCCGACGAGAACATCGGCAACATCATCGCCGAAGCGATGGAGAAGGTCGGCAAGGAAGGCGTCATCACCGTCGAGGAAGGTTCCGGGCTGGAAAACCAGCTGGACGTGGTCGAAGGCATGCAGTTCGATCGCGGCTATCTGTCGCCGTACTTCGTCAACAACCAGCAGAGCATGTCCACCGAGCTGGAAGGCCCGTTCATCCTGATCTACGACAAAAAGATCTCCAACATCCGTGAGCTGCTGCCGGTGCTGGAAGGTGTCGCCAAGTCCGGCCGTCCGCTGCTGATCATCGCCGAGGATGTCGAAGGCGAGGCGCTGGCCACGTTGGTGGTCAACACCATCCGCGGCATCGTCAAGGTCTGCGCCGTCAAAGCGCCTGGATTTGGTGACCGTCGCAAGGCCATGCTGCAGGATATCGCGGTGCTGACCGGTGGTCAGGTGATCTCCGAAGAAGTCGGTATGTCGCTGGACAAGGCCACGTTGGACGATCTGGGCACTGCGAAAAAAATCCAGGTCACCAAGGAAAACACCACCCTCATCGACGGCGCCGGTCGTAAGGCCGACATTGAGGCCCGCGTGAAGCAGATCCGCACGCAGATCGAGGATGCCACCTCCGACTATGACAAGGAGAAGCTGCAGGAGCGCGTCGCCAAGCTCGCCGGCGGTGTGGCCGTGATCAAGGTCGGTGCCGCCACCGAGATGGAAATGAAAGAGAAGAAGGCCCGCGTCGAAGACGCCCTGCACGCCACGCGTGCGGCGGTGGAAGAAGGCGTGGTGCCCGGCGGTGGCGTGGCCTTGATCCGCGCGCGTGCCGGTATCGCCAAGCTCAAGGGCGACAACCACGATCAGGACGTCGGCATCGACATCGCCCGTCGCGCGATGGAAGAGCCGCTGCGCCAGATCGTCGGCAACGCCGGTGAAGAGGCCTCCGTGGTGTTGGCCAAGGTCGAAGAAGGCAAGGACAGCTTCGGCTACAACGCCGCGACCAGCGAGTACGGCGACATGGTCAAGATGGGTATTCTGGACCCGACCAAGGTCAGCCGTTCCGCACTGCAGAACGCGGCTTCGGTGGCCGGTCTGATGATCACCACCGAGTGCATGATTGCCGAAATGCCGAAGGACGATAAGGGCGGCGCGCCGGACATGGGCGACATGGGCGGTATGGGTGGCATGGGCATGATGTAAGCCCTGGCGTTACGCCGCTGTAAAACAAAAAGCCCCGGTGGTTCGCCGCCGGGGCTTTTTTATGGCTCTCATGTAGGTTGGGGTGAGCGCAGCGAACCCCAACGATCAACCAACGGTGGATTTGTTGGGGTTCGGCCAAAACCGCTTCACCCCAACCTACGTTTTTAGACGCTGATATACACCCAGCCCTGCTGCAAGCGGCTGAGAATCTCCTCTAGCGCATTCGGCGTGATCAACGCCTCGGGCAGCAGATCGGGGCTTAGATGCCGCTCCCGGCGCAGGCGATCCAGTGCGGTCTGACAGGCCATGAAGGTCAGGTTGTCGTACTGATGCTGCAAGGCGCGCACGCGCTCGGCGAACGGCGAGATGTCCGCGCGCAGCAACTCCAGGCCGCCGGCATTGGCGACCAGTTCCACTTCAATGGGCTGGTCAAGTCTTCGGTAGGTGCTGAGCAGCTGTTCCGCGGTGTCCAGGGCACGCTCCAGTTTTTCCGGTTCCGCGCTGCTGAGGTGCAGCAGAACCTTGTACTCGCCATGCGCCGGCGCCTGCTCGAGCGCGCTGGTCTGGAAGGCCTTTTCTTCGTCGAGATACATCGCCTGCAAGTTCAGCGGCTGGTGTTGTCGCGCATGCGCGACCCATCCGGCTGTGCCGCCCATGGCCAGCAGCAAAGCGGCGGCGACAGCCTGACGCCAACCCCGGCCATGCGTATCCAGCGGCCTGCGGAACGGCGGTGTCGGCGGAGCGTCATAGGCGTGTCGCACCAAATCGTGCAGACGGCGGAGTTCGCAGGCGCGCCGGCTGAGATCTTCGTCTGCATTGAGCGCGCCCAAGATGCGGCTTTTCTCATCCATATCGAGCTGGCCGTCGACGAAGGCGCTCAGCTGTTCGTCAGAGAGATTGTGGTCGGTGGACATTACTTGATCCTCCGGATGCGCTGAATCGGCGTTGCGGATCCCTCGGGTACCACATTGGAATCGAGCAGGGCTTCCTTCAAGGCGCGGCGGGCGCGGCACAGACGGCTCATCACCGTGCCGACCGGCACGCCGAGAATATTCGCGACCTCGATATATGAGCAGTCCTCGATGTCGACCAGCGTCAACACTTGGCGTTGACCGACGGGAAGCTGCGCGATGGCGGCGCGTACCGCGCGGACAATCTCATGTTGCTGATGTTCCAGTTCCGGCGTGACTGGGTGTTCCAGCGGTACATCGTCGATGTCGACCATGTCGCGCGAGCGGCGGAAGTGATCGCGCCAGCAATTGGTCAGGATGCTGAACAGCCAGGTCTCCAGCGCCGCGGGGTCGCGCAACTGGTCTTTTTTCTTCAGCGCCTTTTCCAGGGTTTCCTGCGTGAGATCGTCGGCTAGCGCCGCGTCGTGGCACCAGGCATAGGCCAGACGATAGAGCCGGGTGCGGCTCTGCTCCAGGCGCTGCCTGAATTCCTGGCCGCGGCAAAACAGATTCAGCAGATTCATGGCGTATCCCTTGTGATGCGGGCGGATTCCTCCGCATAGATCAAGACGAGTCGTCGTCGGGGATTATTCCAAATTAGTGAGGTTAGAAGCCAGGGGCATGAAAAAAGCCCCGCTGGGCGGGGCTTGCATATATATGTTGGGTGGCGTTTCAGTCGTCGGCTATTGCCAGTGAGAGTCCGGTATTGCCGCCCGCAGACAGACCGGCGCTGCGGCGCGGAAGCTCCGGCGGCTCTTCTCCTTCCAGACTGAGGCTCGGCGCCTTGACCGCCACCGGCGGCTGGCCCGGCTGCTCGCTGCTGAGATTGATGCGCAGGCGCAGGTTGTTCGGCGAATCGGCGTTGCGTAGCGCTTCATCAAGCGAGATGCGGCCGTCCATGTGCAGGCGATACAGTGCGCTGTCGAAAGTCTGCATGCCGATATTTTCCGACTTAGACATGACTTCCTTGATCTCATGCACATCGCCGCGACGGATCATGTCCTGCACCAGCGGTGTGCCGAGCAGGATTTCGATCGCCGCCGAGCGTTTGCCGTCGACGGTCGGGACCAGACGCTGCGAGACGAACGCGCGCAGATTCAACGACAGGTCCAGCAGCAACTGATTGCGGCGGTCTTCCGGGAAGAAGTAGATGATGCGATCCAGCGCCTGGTTGGCGTTGTTGGCATGCAGCGTGGAGATCGCCAAGTGGCCGGTTTCGGCGAAGGTGATGGCGTGCTCCATGGTCTCGCGGTCACGAATCTCACCGATCAGAATCACATCGGGCGCTTGGCGCAGGGTATTCTTCAGCGCGTCTTCATAGGTGTCGGTATCGAGACCGACTTCGCGTTGATTGACGATCGACATCTTGTGTTGATGGATGAACTCGACCGGATCTTCAATGGTGATGATGTGCCCGGCGGTGTGGGTGTTGCGGTAGTCGATCAGCGAAGCCAACGACGTGGATTTACCGGAACCGGTGGCGCCGACGAACAACACCAGGCCGCGCTTGGCCATGATCACTTCGGTGAGAGTCTGTGGCAGACCGAGTTCCTGCCACTGCGGGATCTGGGTTTTGATATTACGCACCACTAAGCCGATGGTATTGCGCTGTTTGAAAATATTCACGCGAAAGCGGCCGACGCCGGTTTCCGAAATGGCCAGATTCATCTCCGGCTTGTGTTCGAACTGTCTGATCTGTTCCGCATCCATGAGCGCATAGGCGATTTCCTTGATGCGATCCGGCGTCATGGTGGCCTTGTCGACGACCTTCAACTGACCATGAAATTTCATGCACGCGGGTGCGCCCGTGCTCAGATACAGGTCCGAGGCATCTTTCATCACCATGATCTTGAGAAAATCTTTGAATTCCATCTCCGTTCCCCGCGAAGCGTTGTTGGTTGAATGACCGGCACGCGAGCGCGCCAATGCGGAAGGCCGATTGCTCATAGGGTGTCGGCGCGCCCCCGCATGCCTTGAGCCGCACGAGTGCAGGTGTTTGGCGATGGGGGATTGCCAAGGGGGAGTAACGGAGTTCTCCGCCTTGGCAGTTCGTTCCGGCCGCTCGCGGCGCTCGGCCGGGCGAGAGCAAAACCGTCTGCTCTCGCTATTTTCCGGCCTCGTTCGCGCAGGACTTGTCCGAGCGGGCGGGATTAGGACATTCGCGGTAAGCTATTGATGAGCAAGTCGAGGTGCATCAAGTGTGAACCCGTCCACAGAATCCGTATTGAGCGCCGTGCCGGCCGAACTTCAGGCCGAGGTGGCTGCGCAGTGGGAGGCCTATAGCGCCGCTGCCGCGGAGGCCGGGCTCACGCCACCCGCGCAGGCGGATTTTCTGCGCATAGTGGGCCGGGTCTGGGCGGGCAGCGATTTCGTTGCGCGGGCCTGCGCGCGCGATCCCGGGTTGCTGGACGATCTATTGGTCAGCGGTGATCTGCTCGGCGATTACGCCGTCGGTGAATTGCGCAGCAAGGCCGAACGCGCGTTGGCCGCCGTGACGGACGATGCGGAACTCGCGCTGGCCCTGCGCCAGTTGCGGCGGCGCGAAATGGTACGCATCGCTTGGCGCGATCTGGCCGGTTGGGCGCGGGTCGAGGAAGTGTTGGAGGATCTGTCGGCCCTGGCCGATGCCTGCGTCAATGCCGCATTGGATACGCTCTACGCTTGGCAATGCCGCGAGCTGGGTACGCCCATGAACACTGCGGGGATCACTGTGGGGGCCGCAACCGGCCAACCGCAGCGGCTGGTGGTGTTGGGCATGGGCAAGCTCGGCGCGCGCGAGCTGAATTTTTCGTCCGATATCGATCTGATCTTCGCCTTTCCGGAAGCGGGCCAAGATCTCAATCGGCGCCGTGGCCGACGCGGAATCAGCCATGAGGAATTTTTCATCCGGCTGTCGCAGCGGCTGATTCAGGCGCTCAACGATGTGACAGCAGCGGGTTTCGTCTACCGCGTCGACATGCGCCTGCGGCCGTATGGCGACAGCGGGCCGATGGCGATGAGCTTCGCGGCGCTGGAGGATTATTACCAATCGCAGGGTCGCGAATGGGAACGCTACGCCATGGTCAAGGCGCGCGCGCTAGCGGGCGCACCCGAGGCGATCGCCGAATTGGAGGAGCTGCTGCGGCCGTTCGTGTATCGGCGTTACCTGGATTTCGGCGCCTTCGAACAATTGCGCGAAATGAAGGTGCTGATCCAACAGGAACTGGAACGGCGCGGCCTGCGCCAGGATATCAAGCTCGGTCCCGGCGGCATCCGCGAGGTCGAGTTCATCGCCCAGGCCTTTCAGTTGGTGCGTGGCGGTCGCGAGCCACTGCTGCGCGAGCGCAGTCTGTTGACGGTGTTGTCACGCTTGGCGCAATTGTATTTGTTGCCGGCGTACGCCGCCGAGCGCTTGGCGGAAGCCTACCGTTTTCTGCGCCGAGTGGAGAATCGTCTACAGGCGTATGCCGACGAGCAAACCCATCAACTGCCCGAGGACGATACTGCACGGTTGCGCCTGGCCTTTACCTTGGGTTATCCGGATTGGGACACGTTCCTGCGAGCCTTGGACAAGCATCGGCGTTTCGTCCATGGTCAGTTCGAACAGGTGTTCAGTGCCCCCCAAGCTGCGATCAATACGTCGATCAATACAGCAACAAATGCGCCGTCTGCTACAAGTTCGAGCGACGCGAATTTCGCAGCGCTTTGGACCGGCGTGTCGGGCGCGGATGCCGTCCGGCGTCTGTTCGCAACGGTCAATGAGGATGACTGCGAGGAAATTCTTCGGCGCCTAAACGCATTCCGCGATGGACCGGCGTTGCGGACTCTGGGTACCCGCGGCCGTCCGCGCATGGATAGGCTCATGCCGCTGTTGCTCGGCGCGGTCAGCAAGGCCTCGGACCCGGCGCAGACCTTCGTGCGCGTATTGGCGGTGATCGAAGCCATCGCCGGTCGCAGCGCCTATCTGGCATTGTTGGTCGAGAACCCCATGGCCTTGTCGCAACTGGTGCGGCTGTGCGCGGCCAGTCCCTGGATCGCCGAACGCCTGGCGCGTTATCCGCTGCTGCTCGATGAATTGCTCGACCCACGGCATTTGTACACACCGCCGCAACGGACCGATCTGGAGCGGCAGCTGGCGCTGCGCATGGCGCAGATCGATGCCGAGGATCTGGAACAACAGATGGATGCCCTGCGCCAGTTTCAGAAGGCCGCGGTGCTGCGCGTGGCCGCGGCGGATGTGCTGGGCGCGACGCCCTTGATGCGGGTCAGCGATCATCTGACCGATCTCGCCGAGGTGATCCTGAAAGAGGTGCTGGCGCTGTGCTGGGCACATATGGTTCGGCGCCACGGCGTACCGGGCGGTTGCCCGGAAGGACGCCGGCAGCCGGCGGGATTCGCGATCATTGCCTACGGCAAACTCGGTGGCATCGAGCTGGGTTACGGCTCCGATCTGGATCTGGTGTTTCTGCACGCGGCCCAGGGCGGCGCGGCGCGCACCGATGGTGATAAATGGGGCGCCAAGCCGCTCGATACCCCGGTGTTCTTCGCGCGCCTCGGCCAACGCATCATTCATCTGCTCAATACCCTGACCCCGGCCGGCGTGCTCTATGAGGTCGACATGCGCTGGCGTCCCAGCGGTGCGTCGGGCCTGCTTGTCACCAGCCTGGAGGCGTTCGCCGACTATCAGCGCAACGAGGCCTGGACCTGGGAACATCAGGCCCTGGTGCGGGCGCGGCCGGTGGCCGGCGATGCCGTGCTGGGTGAGGCCTTCGCTACGGTACGCCGCGAGGTGCTGGGGCGGTCGCGCGATCCGCGGACGGTGCAGCGCGAAGTCCGCGAAATGCGCGAGCGTATGCGCCAGGAACTGGCCGACCGCGACCCTGAGCGCTTCGACCTCAAGCAGGGGGTCGGAGGTATCGCCGACATCGAATTTATGGTGCAATACCTCGTCTTGCGGTACGCGCACGACCACCCCAATTTGCTGGTCTGGAGCGATAATATTCGCTTGCTGGAAATGCTCGGCGCGGATGGGCTGCTCGCGCCTGGCCTTGATCTGCCGGGGCCAGGGACGCCGGGGCCCGCCGAACTGCTGGCCGAGGCCTACCGGCGCTACCGCAAGCGCGTGCATGAGCTGACCTTGCAGGAATTGCCGGCGCTGGTCGCGGCCGATGAGTTCCGCGAATTGCGCGCGCAGGTGACCGCGCTGTGGCAACGCGTCATGACAACAGATTAAACGCATTGAGGAGAAGTACGATGTCGATGGCCGATCGTGACGGCGTCATCTGGCTGGACGGGGAAATGGTTCCCTGGCGCGAGGCCAAGGTGCATGTGCTCACCCACACCCTGCATTACGGCATGGGCGTGTTCGAGGGCGTGCGCGCCTACAAGACCGATAAGGGCACGGCGATCTTTCGTCTCGACGCACACACCGACCGGTTGTTTCGCTCCGCGCACATCCTGATGATGCCGATGCCCTGGGACAAGGCCACGCTCAACGACGCGCAGCGTGCCGTGGTGCGTGAGAACAAGTTGGAGTCGGCCTATATCCGCCCGATGTGCTTCTACGGTTCCGAGGGCATGGGCCTGCGCGCCGACAATCTCAAAGTGCATTGCATGGTCGCCGCCTGGACCTGGGGCGCCTATCTCGGCGCCGAGAACATGGAGCGCGGCATCCGCATCAAGACCTCCTCGTTCACGCGTCATCACGTGAACATCACCATGTGCAAGGCCAAGGCCAACGGCAACTACATGAACTCCATGCTGGCCCTGCGCGAGGCGCTGGCGTCGGGCCACGACGAGGCCATGCTGCTGGATACCGAAGGCTACGTCGCCGAAGGTTCCGGCGAGAACATCTTCATCGTGCGCAACGGCGTGATCTACACGCCCGATCTCACCTCCGCGCTCGACGGCATCACCCGCGACACGCTGTTCACGCTGGCGGCCGAGGCGGGCATCCCGGTGAAAGAGAAGCGCATCACCCGCGATGAAGTCTATGTGGCCGACGAGGCCTTCTTCACCGGTACCGCCGCCGAAGTCACGCCGATCCGTGAAGTCGACGGCCGCATGATCGGCAGCGGCACGCGCGGGCCGATCACCACGCAATTGCAGGCGACCTATTTCGATCTGGTGCACGGCCGTCACGCCAAGCATTCGGAGTGGTTGGCGCTAGTGTGAATGCGCCTACGTAGGATGGGTGGAGCGCAGCGTAACCCATCAGGTGCGGTGCGCTCCATTATCGACGGGCATGGACATACCATGATGGGTTGCGGCACAAAACGCCTTCACCCATCCTACGCAGACTGTTTTCGGAGAACGCAATGACCAACCCCAATACCGCCGCGGCCGTAGGCAGCGCGAAATACAGCGAGCCCAACGCGCAGAATCGCTACGAAGTCACGCGCGCCGATCTGCCGCTGCACTGCCCGATGGACAGCATGAGCCTGTGGAATTCGCATCCGCGCGTGTATCTGGCCATCGAAGCGACCGGTCAGGCCAAGTGCCCGTATTGCGGCGCGGATTACGTGTTGCAAGACAAGTAGCATGCGCCGGCGCAGCATATTGCGCCGAATGGACTTCACACCGAAGCACGCAAAGCGCGCAAAGAAATTTGATTATGTGTTCTCTGCGTTCTCTGCGTTCTTTGCGAGCTTTGGTGTGAATCGTTTCAAATCTCATATTCAGCCCTCTCGATGAATAACTCACGCCCCCTGATCATCTGGCGCTTCATCGACGGCAAACCCGGCCACGAAAATCAGACCGCCGGTCTGGTGCAGGCGTTGCAGATGCATCGGCCGGTCGAAGTTCACGACATCGTCGCGCCGAACAGTTTCGCCGCCGCGGGTGCCTGGGCGGTGTGGTGGTTTCCCTGGGGCGATATCTTGCCCGATCCGGATATTCTCTTGGGCGCGGGGCACGCGACGCATGTGCCTCTATTGGCGGCGCGGCGCGCGCGCGGTGGGCGCGCCGTGGTGCTGATGCAGCCGAGTCTGCCCGGCGGTTGGTTCGATCTCTGCGCGATCCCGCTGCACGATGCGCCGCGTCCGGCCGAAAATGTATTCATTACCCAGGGCGCGCTCAATCGTGTGCGGCCTGGTGCGGCCAAAGATCCGCGGCAGGGTCTGATCCTGATCGGCGGCCCGTCGAAGCATCACCGCTGGTCGGAGCGCGAGGTGTTGGAACAGATCGCGCAGATCCAGGCGCGCAGTCCGGCGCAGCAACGCTGGCGACTGACCACCTCGCGGCGCACGCCGCCGGGCTTCGTCGCGGCGTTGAACAAGATCATCGACCCGACGCGCATCGAAGTCGTTCCCTTTGAACAGACCGACGCCGAATGGCTGCCCACGCAGTTGGCCTGGGCCGGTACGGTGTGGGTCAGCGCCGACAGTGTGTCCATGATCTACGAAGCATTGACCGCCGGTGCGGCGGTGGGTCTGATCGACATACCAGCGCAAGGTGAGGACCGTGTCGCCAGCGGCATTCAAAGTCTGGTCGACACCGAGCACGTGACCAGTTTTTCCCAGTGGCGTTCGGGCGCGGATTTGCGCCCGCCCAAGCAACCCTTCAGCGAAGCGACGCGGGTCGCGCGCGAGATCATGCAACGATGGTACAACGGCGCTTAACGGTCGTGCAGATCCTGCCGGACATGGAGTCCGGCGGCGTCGAACGCGGCACGGTCGAGGTCGGCGCCGAGCTGGTGCGGCGCGGGCATCGCGCCATCGTCATCTCCGCCGGCGGGCGCATGGTGCATGAGTTGGCGCGGCACAAGATCGAACATGTGCCCTGGACGGTCGGCGCGAAATCGCTGGCGACGCTGCGCTTCATCCGCAAGCTGCGCAAATTCCTGCGCGACGAACACGTCGATATTTTGCACGCGCGTTCGCGTCTGCCGGCCTGGGTCGCCTATCGCGCCTGGCGCGGCATGAATCCGCAGACGCGGCCGCGCTTCATCACCACCGTGCACGGTTTCTACAGCGTCAGTCGCTACAGCGCGGTGATGACCAAGGGCGAGCGCGTGATCGCCGTGTCCGAGTCGGTGCAACGCTATATCCTCGATAACTATCCGCGGACGGACCCGGCGCATATTTGCGTGATTCCGCGCGGCGTCGATTCCAAACTCTACCCGCATGGCCATCGTCCGCCGCCTGCCTGGTCGCAGACCTGGTTCCAACGTTATCCGCATCTGCTCGACAGTTATGTGCTGACGCTGCCGGGGCGATTGACGCGCCTCAAAGGTCATGAGGATTTCATCGAGCTGATCGCACGGCTGGTCGAACGTAAACTGCCCGTGCAAGGTTTGATCGTCGGCGCCGAAGACCCGCGCCGGCAGAAGTATGCCGAGAGTCTGCATCGCAGCGTACGCGACCGCGGTTTGGAAGCACACATCACCTTCACCGGCGCGCGCAACGACATGCGCGAGGTGTATGCGAGTTCCAATATGGTGCTGTCGCTGTCGCAGCAGCCGGAATCCTTCGGCCGCACCGTACTCGAAGCGCTGGCATTGGGCGTGCCGGTGGTCGGCTACGATCACGGCGGTGTGGGCGAAATTCTGGCAACGATCTTTCCGGAAGGTCGCGTTCCGGTCGGTGATCGCGATGAGCTGATAGCACGGGTCGAGAATTTTCTCAGCAAGACCCCGGCTGTGCCGGGTGGGCATCCATTCACCTTGCAGCGCATGCTCGATAGCACACTCGAACTGTATCAGTCCTTGGTGGGCGGACAGTGAGCAGCACCTTAGTCATTCAGCCGCTGCCCGGCATCGGCGACATGGTCTGGCATCTGCCGGCCCTCACGGCGATTGCCGCGCTGCAACCGGAGCGGCGCATCGACCTGCTGACCAAGCGACGCAGCCATGCCGATGGGCTTCTCAGAGGGCAAACCTGGTTGGATCGGGTGCTTTGGCTGGAGCGCGGCGATGAGGGCCTGCACAGCGGCATGCACGGCTTACTGCATCTCGCCGGTCAATTGCGCGCGCAGGCTTATCGGCAGGTGTGGCTGCTGCATCCGAGCCCACGCTACGGTCTGCTCGCGGCACTGGCCAGGATCCCGCAGCGTTACGGTTACGGTATGGGCCTGCAGCGGTTGTTCCTGAACCGTGGGCCGTTTCTGCGCGGTGCTCGGCGACTGCATCCGCTCGCGCGTCAGAGCCGGTACCTCGATCTGCTGAGACGGCAAGGCATCTTGAAAGAATCCGCGCCAGACCATCCCGCGTTGGCTGTTGCAGCGGGCCTGGAATTTCCCGCGCAGCTCGGCCCCGCGCCGCTGATGGCTTACGGGATCGGGTGCAGTGAGGCCGATCGGCGTTGGCCTGCCGAGCGCTTCGCGCAGTTGATCCAGCGCAGCTTGGATGCGTTCGGGGGAACGCATATCCTGCTGGGCAGTGGCGCGGATCAGGTGCTGGTGGATTCGATCCGGGCCTGTCTGAAGCCTGGCGATACAGACCGTCTCGTGGTGTATCTGGATCGTCCGCTGGATCAGGTTGTGGCGTTGCTGGCGGGTGTGGATCTGTTCGTCGGTAACGATACGGGCGTCATGAATATCGCGGCTGCCGTGGGATGTCCCACCTTGGGTTTGTTCGGCAGGCCGATCTCCGCGGTTCTGGCGGGCTATTTCCCTGCGCTGACACCGATCTATCCAGCGCGCGAAGGCATGGATGCCATCGAGGTCGCCCAGGTATTCGATGGCATGGTCGCGATGTTGAAAGAACGTTTCGCCATGCGCAATGAAAGTGAGATTGTCGAGTGATACGAGAGAGAATCCGCTCTGCGTTCTTTGAATATGGCTGGTTGCTACCGTTGCTGACGCCTGCGGCGCAGGTCGGCGGGCGGGCATTGATCAATATCCTGTTACTGGTCTATCTGCTCTGGGCACTGATCGCCGTGCCGGGTAGCCGGATGCGGGTTGAGCGTCCGGCGCTGTTGTTGTACGCGGCATTGTTGCTTGCTTACCTGCTCAGCGTGCCCGGCGCCTTGGATGCGCGCGCGGGTTTTCATGAATGGATCAAGTTCGCGTTGCACACGCTGGCGTTCTATTTCACGCTAATCGTGCTCGCGCGGCAGCCCGAGGCGATGCGGCGCTTCATTGCAGCCTTGGGTGTGGCAGGTTTGCTCCTGCTCGCGGCCTTGCTCGCGGTGTTGCCTTTCAAAATGCAGGACCCAGCCTTCCTTCCGACCACGCATATGGTGGAGGACAATTTGCCCTTCCTCTTGCCGTTCTCTCTCTATTATCTCGTCGTCATGCGTAAGCTGCGCTGGGGGCGCTGGATCGGCCTGGTTCTGGTGGCCGTCGTGATGACATATGTCGCGCTGTCGCAAGGGCGTGCCGCGCTGGCGGGTTTGTTGGCGGCGCTGATTGTGTATGGCATGTTTGTGCTGCGTTGGCCGCTGGGTAAGGTGGCGCTGGTTGGGTTGGTGTTACTGGCGATTGCCGTTGGTGTTAGCTATGAGACGTTCTTTCGGCAGGCGGGCAGCACTGACTGGATCGTCTGGTTGGACAAATTCACCAGCTTCCGCAGTCAACTCTGGCGCCAGGCGTTGGCGCATCCGCCGGCAAACGCGCTGCTCGGTGTCGGCATGGCTAATGTCAGCAACTATCCCGAGGTGGTGCAGGTGTTGCGCAATTACTCGCTTGGCCATCTGCACAATTTTTTGTTCGATGCCTGGTATGAAACCGGACTGCTCGGTTTGACGGCATTGCTGGCGTTTGTGGCAACGCCGTTCGTGCGTGGCTGGCGCGTGGCGCGCGCCGGTGGCGAGCAGGGTGCCTGGGCAGGTTTGTTTCTGGCATCGACAACGGCCCTGCTGGTGGCCGGGTTGCTGAGTTTTTCCTATGCCTCGCGCCAGTTCGCGCTGTATCTGCCGATGCTGCTGGCGGCGCTGTGGTCGCTGGGAGTGGTACGGCGCGCGTCAACTTAGACGCGATCGACGTCCATTTCCTTCACGGCTCCCTCACGGCAGTTCATCACGCAGCAGCTTCTCCAGTGTGGCGCGTATGTGCGCCTGCGAAAAGTGTGTCTGATAGCCGCGGCAGGCAGCCTCGCCTTGCGCATGTCGTGCGTGCGTGTCGGCAGCCAGATCACGCACCGCCTGCGCCAATGCCGCCGGATCGTCCGCGGCGATCCACGTCAGGCCCGAGTCTTGGTTATCGACAAGTTCGGCAGGGTAGGCCGCGCTGTGCTGCGTGATCACCGGCTTGCCACAGGCCAGTGCCTGATACACTTTGTTGGGGATGACGCGGCCGGCCTTGGGTGTCGCGCCGAACACGCCGAGGAGAATATCCGCTTGATGAATGCGAGCGGGTAATTGGGCGTAGGGAATCCAATCCT
>JACRMO010000212.1:0-9167 GCA_016214925.1 Gammaproteobacteria bacterium | reverse complement strand
CGCAGGCTCCGCGCAGTGGCCCCGTGCCGACCAGATGCCAGCGGATCGGTTCGCCGCGGGTCAGCCACGCGGCGGAAACGATGCTCTCCGGGCCTTGCAGTGGAATGAAGCTGCCGTAGAACAGGACTTCGGTGTGCGTGCGCGGTGGCCGCGGTGTCGGATCGGGATGGAACAGGGCTTCCTCCGCGCCGACCGGGACGACATGGATATGCGCTTCGGGTGCCTGCAATACGTCGCGGAAGAACTCGGCATGCAGCTGTGTATCGGCAAGCAGGATATCGGCTTGTGCGAAGCGGCGCCGTTCCCAGCTCAGCAGACGCCGCGCCGCCGCACTGTCTTGTGCCAGCTTGCCACGTTCGAAGACTTGCTTGTCATAGGCGCTGATGAGCGGATCGAACAGCAGCGGGATGCGCTGGCGCCACGCCCAGCGTGCGGCGGCCAGTACATCGCGCTGGCGGAAGCAGGGCGCCCAGACCAGGCGCGGCGCTGCTTTCAGGCGCCACCGCGCTTCGAGGTCGCCGAGCGCGGAGAAGCGCGGATGAAAATCGATCAGCGTCCAACCAAGTTCACACAACGCCTGGCGGACGATGCGGTTGCGGGAATAATCGGGATCGAAACGACCCCACCAGAGTATGCTCTTGTCGTCCACGGCGCGATTATGCAGAACCTGTGTTTATAATGTAAACGCCACGGAAGCGGAATAATTATTCCACACCAAAGTACGCAAAGAGCGCAAAGGAAATCATTTTGGGTATTCTCTGCGGACTTCGCATGTTTTGGTGTGAGTTCCTTCTGGCCGGAGCACCTGTTGTCTGCCGGAGTCGCGATTTGAACGATCGAACGCTAATTATCAAAGTGGGTGCGCTGGGCGATGTGGTGCTATGCACGCCGCAGATAGAACGCATCTTGGAACTACATGGGCAACATCATGGGGAATTGCATGCCGGCGAGGTGTGGCTGCTGACCTCGCCGCCGTTCGCGCCGCTGTTCGCCGGGCATCCGCGTCTGAAGGTGATCGCGTTCCCACGCCAAGGCGCACGCGCCATGTGGGACTCGCTGCGCTGGGTGCGCGCGCAGCGGTTCACCACGGTCTACGATCTGCAAGGTTCCGATCGCACGCGTGCGCTGACGCTGCTGTCGGGCGCCGGCAGACGCGTCGGCATCGCGCCGCGCTGGATCTATACCCACAGCCCGGTCAGCGATGACATCCGCGAACATGTGTTCCCCCGCCTGAACCGGTTGATAGAAAGCGCCGGTCTGCCCGCCGCCGAGCCGCGTCCGAGGCTATGGCCGACGTCCGCAGAACAACAGGCGGTGGCCGAACGGCTTGCGGCGGAAGGATTGAGGCGGCGCGCCTTCGCCCTGCTGCACGCCGGTTCCAGTGCGCGTTGGCCCTCGAAGCGCTGGGAGGCCGAGCATTTTGTCGCGCTCGCGCGTGGCATCGAGGCGGCCGGCATTACGGTGCTGTGGATCGGCGGGCCGGATGAAGCGGGACTCAATCGCACGCTGGCCGCGCAGGTGGGAAGGGATATGACCGGCGCGTTTTCGATTCCTGGGCTGAGCGAACTCGCGCGCCACACACGCTTCGCCGTTGTCAACGATTCCGGTCCAATGCATCTGCTCTCCGCCGCGGGTATTCCCGTGTATGCCTTCTTCGGCCCGACCGATTGGCGGCGGCATCATGCCGTCGGTCAGGGTGAACGCGTGTTCACGCATCCGGTCGAATGCAGTCCTTGTTATCTGGGTGAATGTCCGCCGGCGCGCAGGCATGCGTGTCTGGCGGAGATTGCGCCGGAAGAGGTGTTGGGTAGGTTAAGAGAGGATGGCATATTGTGAGTACTGTGATTTTCAGTCGCCTGAATTATTTCAGAATTATTCTGCGGAATGGTTATATTCGCCAGCTAGTTTGGGGCAGCAGCTTAGCTGTAACGCATAGACTCTATGTGGGCCGGCAAGAACGTTGGTATATACCGCAGTGTCAGTAAAGCTGTAGTGGCTCTAGAGTCGAGATAATCCACGGGTTGTGCTGTGGTTGGTGCCGCTGTTATATTTAAAACCATATCGGCAGTATATATGTATGTGGGATTACAGTTTTATATCTCCGCATATATTAACAGCAGGAAGGCAATAACGTCATGAAGTCATTAGACGACTACATAATGGTGATCGACGACATACTCCCCCAGCATGTTGTCGATGCACTTCTTGACGAATACAAAAACTCGAATATGTGGATGAACTATGGCGCTGGAAAAACGGGCGGTGATTCACCTGCAACAGCGATATTAATTTCCCATCCAAAAGTTATACAGGGTTCTCCCGTCAGACAAAAGATACATAATGAAATCGTAGAATATATTCTCCATGGGTTTGGTCAGTACCATAAGAAATATTCTAGGATTGAGCAGGGGACAAATCTCTTAATGCTCAAACATCTGGTTGGATTGAGGATAATCAAATATAAAAAAGGACAGTCCTTGTCCAAGCACACTGATAAATATACTGATCCAGATACTAATAGCGAGTTTTGGCCTGTGGTGACGTTCACGATTAATCTGAACGAAAACTATTCTGGCGGCGAGCTCGACCTGCTCGATGGTGCGCATATCTTCAAGGCAAAATCCGGGCAGTGCATATTTTTCCCCGCCAACTTCCTTTACCCCCATGCAATTAATACTGTAACAAGAGGCATCCGCTACTCTTTGGTAGGTTGGTTCGTATGAGTTCATTGTGTACTTGAGGGGCGGTTAAGTGCCAAAATCACCGCAATATTTAGCTGCTTGTTAATGTGGCGAATCTCGCAGAGTGCGTCTGACCTGTCTGGAAAATACGAATATTCAAGGATCTCGGCGTGAGGCGCGGATCGTAAGGCATAATGTAG
This sequence comes from Gammaproteobacteria bacterium, assembly GCA_016214925.1. GTDB lineage: Bacteria > Pseudomonadota > Gammaproteobacteria > Thiohalobacterales > Thiohalobacteraceae > JAHJQQ01. The sequence continues at coordinate 6,286 of JACRMO010000212.1, read as the reverse complement.
TAAATGTGCGCTGTCTGGCATTTGTCTAGGATGCTTGTTATGGCTGATCTTCGGGTATCTGAGGGGTAATGTTTGTGCTAGATGCAATATTCGAATTGGCTTCAACAGTTGGCAGGTTGCTTAGATATGAGGAAGAAAAAAGCATCAAAACCGCCGAAGCGTGGGTTGCCGACCTGTGTCGACAAGAGCGAACCTCAGTTGCCCCGCGGGGTTCTGCATGACACATCGCTCATATTCGCTCAGGTCATGGAGCTACATCGCCTCAGTAGATTCGAGCAGGCGAAGTTCCTCTGCGAGAAAATTATTGCGTTGAATGGGGGGCACATTGATGCCCTTAATTACCTCGGAACGGTGCATCTGCAAAACGGTAGCCTCCGTGAAGGGATTCGGCTGATTGGGAAGTCGCTGGAAGTTAATTCCGCCCAACCCGTAGCACATATGAATCAAGGTAATGCGTTCAAGGACCTGGGGGATATGGAAGAGGCTTTTGTATGTTATAGCCGCGCTATAGCCCTCAAGGCGAATTTTCCGGAAGTGTATTACTGTCGTGGTAATGCATATAGTGTTTGCGTTCGCCTGGATGAGGCCCTGGCCGATTACGACCGAGCTATCGCACTTAGGCCGGACTACGTCCAAGCGATCTTTAATCGGGGTAATACACTCAAGAGTATGGGGCGCTTGGATGAGGCGCTGGCGAGCTACGACCGTGCCATCGCGCTCAAGCCGGATTACGCCGAGGCTTATTATAATCGGGGTTATGTGCTCAACGACCTCAAGCGCATCGACGAGGCCTTATTAAATTGCGACCGGGTCATCGCGCTCATGCCGAATTTCGCCGATGCTCATTACAATAGAGGCAATGCCCTCCAGGAACTTGGGCGCTTGGATGAGGCTGTAATCAGTTATGACCATGCCGTCGCGCTCAAGCCGAGCTATTTTGAGGCGTTCAGTAATAGGGGTAATGCGCTGCGGAAGTTGAAGTGCCTAGATGATGCGTTGGCCAGTTATCAGCGTGCGATTGCGCTCAATCCGGCCTACGCAAGCGCTCACAACAACCAGGGCAATGTGCTTCTGGAGCTGAATCGATACGAGGCGGCTTTGGAAAGTTATGGCAAGGCGATTACCATCGAGCCTGATTTGCCATATGTCTTGGGTTCCTGGCTGCATAGCAAGATGTGTTGTTGTGACTGGGGGGGCATTGAGGCCGCCTACGGCAGGATCGCCAGCGCGCTCGAGCGTGGCGAGCGAGTGTCGACCCCGTTCTTTTTTCTGCCAACGCCATCGACTCCAGATCAGCAACTGTGCTGTGCGGAGCTCTATGCCCAGGATAAATTCCCGTCTACTGGAAAGACCGTGTGGCATGAACGGAACGTTGCGCACGAGCGAATAAAAGTGGGTTATTTTTCCTCCGATTTCCGCAGCCATGCGATGGCTTATCTGATAGCGGAGATGATTGAGCGTCATGATCGGTCGAAATTCGAGATTATCGCCTTTTCGTTTTCGCCGCCCACGGATGCGCCTATACGTCGTAGGTTGGAGAAGGCTTTCGACCGATTTATCGATGTCAGCGCCGAGACTAACCGAGAGATCGTTGCACGCGCACGGCAGTTGGAGATTGATATAGCCATTGACCTTAACGGCTTTACGTTGAATTCACGGACGGAGATCTTTGCATCCCGCCTTGCACCCATTCAAGTGAATCACCTGGGTTATCCGGGAACGATGGGCGCCGAGTATATGGACTATATAATCGCCGACGAGACCGTCATCCCTCCGGGGCATCGAGAGTATTTCAGTGAACGTGTTGCCTATCTCCCAGATACCTATTGGTTCAACGATTCGACCAACTTCGTGTTTTGTTGTTTCAACAATAGCTACAAGATCACACCGGATCTGTTCGATATCTGGATGCGCTTATTGCATGTGGTTGGTGGAAGCGTTCTTTGGCTGCTGGAAGGGAGTGCAATTGCAGCTGGGAATCTGCGTCTCGAGGCCGAGCGGCGTGGTATTTCAGTCGATCGACTGATATTCGCCCCACGTATGGAAATGACCGATCATCTGGCCCGTCATCGGCATGCGGATTTGTTTCTGGACACCTTCTACTACAACGCCCACACCACTACCAGCGATGCCTTGTGGGCCGGTCTTCCCGTTCTTACCTGTTTGGGGAAAGCCTTTGCCGGGCGTGTTGCGGCGAGCCTGCTCAATGCCATCGACCTGCCCGAAATGATTTCATACAGTCATGCTGAATATGAATCACGGGCAATCGAATTAGCGACCAAACCGGAGTTGCTCTGTGCGATTCGACAGAAACTGGCTGTGCATCGTTCCACCAAGCCGTTGTTTGACACAGAACGGTTTACCCGGCATATCGAAGCGGCTTACACCAAGATGTATGAACGCTATCAGGCGGGGCTGTCTCCAGATCACATAATTGTCGAAGCGTGAACATTTTCTTGTCTTGTGCGCAGGCGCTCCGGGGCAAGAGGGTATCTGAGAGCGCAAGGCCCGGCTTTCATTCCATTCAACCCAGCCTATACATTTCTCTTGCTTCCCCCGCCACAGCCTCCGCACCCAGTCGATTCAAATCATTCTCCGGACTCGTCAGCCAACGTACGTGTTCACCCCAAGGTCGATAGCGTTCCGGTTGGCCCGGGCCGAACAGGGTGAGTGTCGGTGTGCCCACGGCGCTGGCGAGGTGGCCGAGGCCGGAGTCGTTGCCGACGAACACGGTTGCGCGGGCGAGGACGGCGGCGGCTTCGAGCAAGCCGGTTTGGCCGGCGAGATTCACATGCGGCAACGGACAATTTTGTGCGACGCTTCCGCAGCGATCCGTATCGCTGGGTCCGCCGAGTAGAATGACGCCGTCGAAGGCGTCAGCCAGGTGCGTGATGAGGTCGCGAAACTGTGCCGCCGGCCAGATCTTCGGTTCCCAGTTGGCGCCGGGGCCGAGTGCCAGCCAGCGTGTGCCGGGTAATGTGTGCAGGCGTTGCTCGGCGGCCTGTTCGAGTTGCGGCGTGAGCCAGATGTGCGTCGGCGGAATATCAGTGGCGCCGAGCGCGGCGATCACGCCCATGTGCTGTTCGACGGCATGCGGGCCGCGCGCCTGGCGGTGCCGCTTGGTCAGGCGCCGGTCCGCGCGCAATAGATAGGACAAACCGTCGGTGCGCAGATCGACGATCAGGTCATAGCGTGTGCGCCGCAGCGTGCGCACGAGTTGCAGCGTGCCGCGCCAGCCGGCGCGTTTTTCCTTGAAGACGATGTGGCCGCGATACGGGCAATGGGTGAACACCTCGCTGGAACGGCGGTCCGCGACGATGTCGATCACCGCGTCCGGATAGCGTCTATGCAGCGCCTCCAGCACTGGCGTGGTCATCACGGCATCACCGATGTTGCTCAGCGTGATGACCAGAATGCTGCGCGTCGTGTTCGGGTGCCGTTGTGCGTTCACGGGCGCCCTTTGTAGACGGGGGCCGCACCCGGCGGTCGCGTCTTGAAGCGCCGATGTGCCCACAGATACTGGGCCGGCATTTTGCGGATTTCGGCTTCGATGAGATTGTTGATGCGTTGCGTGTCAGCGGCTTCGTCGTCGGTCGGGAAATTGTCCAATGCCGGATACAGTTTCAGCCGGTAGCCGGCCGTGCCCGGCAGACGTTCCTGGAAGAACGGCACGACCTGCGCGCCGCTGATGTGCGCCAGCCGCGCGGTGGCGGTGATGGTCGAGGCGGGGATGCCGAAGAAGGACACGAAGATGCTGTGCTCGGCGCCGTAGTTCTGATCGGGCGCGTACCACACCGGCATGTTGGCCTTGAGGCTCTTGAGCATGCCGCGCATGTCGTCGCGCGAAATAGCCTTCTCGAAATGGCGTTCGCGGGCACGCTGCATGACGGCCTCGAAGGCGGCGTTCTTGTGCCGGCGGTAGAGCACATGAAAGGGTGCGTGCAGCGACAACAGCCGGCCGCCGATCTCCAGCGTCGTGAAATGCGCCGACAGCAGGATCACGCCATGGCTCGTGGCCAGTGCGGCGTGCAGATGCTCCAGTCCTTCGATGTGCGCCAGACCGCTCAGCCGACGCGTTGGCGTCCACCAGCTCATGGCGGTCTCGATCACGCCCAGGCCCAGTGAATGGAAATGCTCGCGCAGCAGTGCCCGGCGCGCATCAATGTCGCGTTCGGGAAAACACAGGCCGAGATTGGTGCGGGCGATGCGCCGCCGGCCCGGCATCAGGTAATAGGCCATGTTACCCAGCGCCCGACCGAGCCCCATCTGGATGCCAAACGGCAATTGCGCGACCAGCCAGCCCAGCGCCATGCCGACATGCACCGGCCAGTAGCGGGGTGACCACAGCGAGGGTTGGGCGTTGGCGGTGTCGTTCACGGGCGGGGTTCCGGGTTCGGCTGCACAGTGTAGCGTTTGGGGCGGCGCGCTCCCAGGCCTGGCCCGGAATGGAATGGAATTTACACCGAAGGGCGCAAAGTCCGCCAAGAAAAATATCCCCGTTATTGTCTTTGCGCGCTTGGCGTCCTTTGGTGTGAATTACCGGTCCCTGGTCCCCATTCTCTGCCATGGTATGATTCGCCCCGGATTTCCCGGGGCCGCAGCCACATGAAACTACAGATACCCGCCTTCGAGAAGGCTCATGTCCTGGTGGTCGGCGATGTGATGCTGGACCGCTACTGGCATGGGGCGACCTCGCGCATCTCGCCCGAGGCACCGGTGCCGGTGGTGCATGTGCGGCAGAACGAAGAACGTCCCGGGGGCGCCGGCAACGTCGCGCTGAATATCGCCGCGTTACAGGCCCACAGTACGGTCGTCGGTCTGACCGGCGACGACGAGGCTGGTGACAGTCTCGCCCGCAGCCTCGAAGCCGCCAGTGTGCAGTGCCGCTTCCAACGTCTGCCCGGCATCCCGACTATCACTAAACTGCGCGTCATCAGTCGCCATCAGCAACTCATCCGCTTGGACTTCGAGGATGGCTTCGAAGACTTCGACACGGATGCGTTGCTGCAAACCTATCAGACCGCGCTTGCCGATTGCGGCGCGGTAGTGATCTCCGATTACGGCAAGGGCACCCTTAAGCCGCTGCGCGCGCTCATCGATGCCGCACGCGCCGCCGGCAAGCCGGTGCTGGTCGATCCCAAGCGCACCGATTTTGCGCCCTACGCCGGCGCGAGTCTGATCACACCGAACCTGAATGAATTCGAGGCCGTGGTCGGTCCCTGTCGCACCGAGGCCGAGCTGGTCGAGAAAGGGCTGGAACTGATCCGTCGACATGATCTCGGTGCCCTGCTGGTCACGCGCGGCGAACACGGTATGACGCTGTTGCGCGCCGATCAGCCGGAACTACACCTGCCGGCACAGGCGCGCGAGGTGTTCGACGTCACCGGTGCCGGCGATACCGTGATCGCGGTGCTCGCCGCCGCGCTCGCCGCGGGTGAAGGCCTGGCCGAGGCGACCGCGTTGGCCAACATCGCCGCCGGCATCGTCGTCGCCAAGCTCGGCACCGCGACCGCCTCGGTTCCCGAAATTCGCCGCGTGTTGGCCGGTAGGCGTGAGGCCGGCTACGGCGTGTTGAGCCAGGAACAATTGCTGATCGCCGTCGACGAGGCGCGCGCCCAGGGCGAACGCCTCGTCATGACCAACGGCTGCTTCGACATCCTGCATGCCGGGCATGTGGGCTATCTCGCCGAGGCACGTCGTTTGGGCGATCGACTGATCGTCGCGGTGAACGACGACGATTCCGTGCGTCGCCTGAAAGGCGAAGGCCGACCGATCAATAGCGTCGACCGACGCATGACTGTGCTCGCTGCGCTGGAGAGCGTCGATTGGGTGGTGCCGTTCGCCGAAGACACGCCCGAACGCATCATCTGCGCGGTGAAGCCACACACCCTGGTGAAGGGCGGCGACTACACGCCGGAACAGATCGCCGGACATCAATGCGTGACCGCGGCGGGCGGGGAAGTCAAAGTGCTTGGCTTCGAGGATGGCGTATCGACCTCGCGCATCATCGATGCGATTCGCGCGCAGGAATAGCCAGCCCGTAGGTTGGGGTGAGGCGTTGTGCGCCGAACCCCAACGGCAGCGGCATCGCGGTGGGGTTCGCTGTGCTCACCCCAACCTACAGGGTGTTTTTTTCGGAAGGTGGAAACCATGATCATAGTCACCGGCGGGGCCGGCTTCATCGGCTCGAACATCGTCAAAGCGCTGAACGCGCGCGGGCGCACGGACATTCTCGTCGTCGATAATCTCAGCAGCGGTGTGAAGTTCAAGAACCTCGCCGACTGCG
>JACRMO010000111.1 GCA_016214925.1 Gammaproteobacteria bacterium | reverse complement strand
TGAATCTTGCCTCGCTCGGCAGCGGCACGTTGCAGATCGCCTACGATAAGGCCGTAGTCAAAGAATCGATTCAGTCCTTCGTCACTGCTTACAATACGTTGCGCTCGACTGTATCAAGCCTTAAGAGCGGTAATCTTAAGGGGGACAATACGCTGCTGAGCGTGCAGTCTTTGATTCGCGACACATTAAATACCGCGCCGACGGGTCTAACGACGACCCTGGATACGCTCTCTCAGATCGGGATTAAGACCGAGCGAAGTGGTGATCTCTCTCTCAATTCCAGTGAGCTCGATGCTGTTCTCGCCAGCGATTATTCCGGTGTGGCGGAACTCATGGCCAATGATGATCAAGGCTATGCGTTCCGGTTGGAGGCAGTAGCGAATGACATGCTTGATATCGATGGGTTGATTGATTCGCGAACCAAGGGGATTGATGCTCGCATCGATACTCTAGGGGATCGTATGGATAACATGGAATACCGTCTTGAGCTGATCGAGAAGCGCTATCGAAGCCAATTCGCGGCGCTCGACTCCATGTTGTCGCAGTTGCAGTCCACGAGTAATTTTCTGACGCAGCAATTGTCGAATCTGCCGGGATCCTAGCGTCTGCTTGCATGGCGGTGGGACTTGAAATGGAACAAATTCAGATATGAGGTACTAAGATGAACCCAAAACAAAATACACAGCGCGTAGTTGCCGCCTATGCCCATGTCTCCGTGCAGTGCGGTGTTAGTTCGGCAAGTCCCCATCGGCTGGTGCAGATGCTGATGGAAGGGGCGCTCGATCGGATCGCAACCGCGAAAGGGTGTCTTGAACGCAAACAGATTGCGGTTAAGGGCCAACAAATCAGTATGGCAATTTCGATCGTAAATGGTCTCCGCGCCAGTTTGGATCTGGATGCCGGGCAGGAAATTGCGCATAACCTCGACGATCTCTATGCCTACATGGAACGTCGGCTATTCGAGGCCAATCTACGCAACGATTCGTCGATACTGGACGAGGTGACGGGGTTGATCAAACAAATCAAAGATGCCTGGGATGCGATCGGCGACCAAGTCAATATGCCAGCCCTCGCCAATAATGCCGTCGGCGCTTGAGTCCGCGGTTGCTATCCATGGCCGAGCATGACGCTGACGATGTCCTTCAGCTCCGAAAGTTGACTCGAGAATTGCTCTCCAGTGCCAATGCCGGTGACTGGGACGCTGCAATTGCACTAGAGGTCGATCGGCGACCGTTGGTGTCACGCGTATTTGCAACGGGGATGCCCAATACCCAAGCCGAATATCAGATCTTGCTCAACGAAATACTGTCTGCGGATCAGGAGATCATGCGTCTGACGCAGCTCCGCCGGGATGATGTGGCGGGCGTATTGCGCCAAGTGGTGCAAGGTCGTTCCGCTTGTCATGTCTATGAGAGCAACAGTCGCTAATCGAGTTCACCTGATTCAGTACACTCATCACAGACCTATCACTGGGTCAAATAACCCAGAAATTCAGCTTACTATCACCTCCCGATAGCATCACGGATCGGACTGACCCACCCGGAATTTTGACTGCATCCAGGCTGCCAGGGTGTCTCAAGCCACTATCGTCACTACCCGCGCGTTCTTTTATGTAGTCTAATGAGTGGGTTGCTGATAAGGTTTCAGGTATTCACCTAATCGCCACCTGTGACTGCCAGAGATTTTTAGATATTCTTGGTCTTAGGCGGAATGGATGGATAGGTATATTAGGGATCACTAACGATACGTCGGAATTTTGACGTTTCCTGCGTTCGGTGGTTAACTCTAAACACTCTATAAAAACCCGGGCAGAACTGGCTTGCCAAGGCGGGTATATATACGCCAATGCCAGGTGACTACCCGGTTGACCCGCGGTCCTGGAGGGAAAACGCATGTCTATTGAAGGCAAAGTGCTGATTATCGAGGCGGATACTGACCGCGGTAACGAACTCAGCGCGGTCCTCAAATTCATCGATCGTGAGCCGGTGTTGATTGACGATTGCAACCATTGGAAGGAAGCGATCGAGAATCCAAGCGAATTCATTGCCATCCTGATCGGTCAATGCAAATCCGACAAGGCGTTGGAGAAACTCCTCAAAGAAATTCACGATTTCGACCAATACCTGCCGATCTTCTTGTTGGCGCAGAAAGGTAAGGAACCGACCGTACAAATCGATGCAAGCTCCTGCATCCTGGGGCGAATCGAACTTCCCTCGCGCTACAGCCAGGTAACCAATGCATTGCATCAAGCGGAGGTTTATCGTGAAGCGAACCAGGAATCAGGGCGTCAGCGGCCGGTTGATCTGTTCCGTAGTTTGGTCGGTAGCAGCCGTGCCATTCAGCAGGTGCGCAGATATATTCAGCAAGTCGCCGATTCGGAAGCCAGTGTACTGATTCTGGGTGAATCGGGCACGGGTAAGGAAGTGGTCGCGCGTAACCTGCACTACAATTCCTCGCGACGCGACAAAGCCTTTGTGCCGATCAATTGTGGCGCGATTCCCGGCGACCTACTCGAATCCGAGTTGTTCGGCCATGAAAAAGGTGCGTTCACCGGTGCGATCAGTGCGCGCCAGGGACGCTTCGAAATGGCCGAAGGTGGCACGCTGTTCCTGGATGAGATCGGCGATATGAGCCTGTCTATGCAGGTCAAATTGCTGCGAGTGTTACAGGAACGTACCTTCGAACGTGTGGGCAGCAACAAGAGCATTGGGGCCAATGTTCGCGTGGTCGCCGCGACCCACCGGAATCTGGAAGAGAATATCAAGGAAGGCAAATTCCGCGAAGATCTCTTCTATCGTTTGAACGTGTTCCCGATCGAAATGCCTCCGTTGCGCGAACGCGCCGAAGACATTCCCATGTTGGTGAACGAACTGATCCGCCGTATTGAGCACGAGAAGCGCGGCTCGGTGCGTCTGACATCGGCGTCGGTGATGGCGTTATGCCACTACCCGTGGCCGGGCAATGTCCGAGAGTTGGCGAATCTGATCGAGCGTATGGCGATCCTGCATCCGTTCGGTGTCGTCGATATCGGCGACCTGCCCGCAAAATTCCAGTTGGACGACAGTGTGCCAGTCGCCAAACTGAGCGAGGAGTTGATCGTGAATCCGCAGCCGTTGGCATTCGACGAGCCGCGGCTCCCGCGCGGTGGGATCGATCTCAAGGAACATCTGAGCCATCTGGAACTGACCTTCATCAAGCAAGCGCTGGACGATGCGGGCGGTGTGGTTGCTCACGCGGCCAAGCGTCTGGGGATGCGTCGCACGACGTTGGTCGAGAAGTTACGCAAGTACGGATTGCAACGCGGAGACATGGCGGGACTTTGACGGTGCTCGGTAATAGCATTCCAGCTTGTTGAATATAAACATGTAGTTTTCTGAATCCCGGGTTGACCCGGGATTTTTTTTGTTTCAATTCAGGCGCTCAGTCTGCCTGTTCCCTCGATTTGTCCAGGCAAACCCAAACGCAAGCGTCGTCAATTTGACGACTCGCAACATGATGCCTCGTAACACACTGATCTGAAAGCGCCTCGTGCCTTAGGCACGCTTGTTGCTTTTCATCCCGGCACGCACCCGAGTGGGTGTGGTAGAAGCTGGGAGACGAGATCCACATGACGCTTAATCACCGCAGCCAAGTATTGGCCGACGCCTTCGAGGCGTTTAACCAGCGATCGCTGCAGCTCGAGCAATCCTATCGGGAGCTCGAGCAGCGCGTCATGCAATTGAATGCTGAACTGGCAGCCGCCTGTTCCGAGCGGCTACAGCAATTGGCCGAGAAGGAATGCCTGGCCGACCGGCTGAAGACCCTGATCGAAACCCTGCCCGCCGGAGTTCTGGTGCTGGATGCCGTCGAGCATGTGAGTGAATGCAACCGTGTCGCCATCGAGCAATTGGGTGAACCACTGTTGGGCGAACACTGGCCGGTCATCAGTGCGCGCGCTTTCTGTGTACAGGATAGCTTCGGTGCCGAGATGTCTTTGCACGATGGCCGCCGTCTCAATATCGCCAGCCGCAGATTCGACAGCGCGCCGGGACGGATTCTGGTCTTGCAGGATGTAACCGAGACGCATGCACTTCAGGCACGTCTCAATCGCCAGCAGCGCCTCAGTGCCATGGGTGAAATGGCCGCGAGTCTGGCGCATCAGATTCGCACACCGTTGTCCGCGGCGGTCCTATACAGTTCCCACCTCGGCAAGGACCATCTTCCCACCGGCGACCGTGCCCGCTTCGCGGCGCGCCTGTCCGAACGCCTGGGTCATCTGGAACGTCTGATCAACGATATGCTCGCCTTTGCCCGTGGCGGACAGGGCGGCGATGCGCATTTCACCGTGCAGGAATTGCTGGCCGCGTTACAGCGGGCCGTCGAACCCCAACTACAGGCAGCGGGCGCGCAATGGCGCGTCAGCACGCCAATCGCCAATGCGCCGCTGCTCGGCAACCAGGACGCCTTGATCGGCGCCCTGAGTAATTTGGTGAATAACAGTCTACAAGCCAAGCCGAATGGCGCTGTGCTGGAACTGCGCACGATCATAAATGGCAACGGCGAAATCGAAATGCGTCTACGTGATAACGGACCGGGCATTCCCGCCGAGACGCGTGCGCGGATTTTCGATCCGTTCTTCACCACGCGTATGGGCGGTACCGGACTCGGCTTGGCCGTGGTGCAGGCAACACTGCGCGCGCATCACGGCTCCGTGCATCTGGAAGCACCCGCCACGGGTGGCTGTGAATTCGTGTTGTGCTTGCCCACGGCCTTGTCGGTCGCCGAATTGCCCAGCGGCCAACGTCTGAATTACCTCACGACCGCGGCCTTTCCACGGCCGGCGGTCTGCGGCATCAACTGAGGAGTCACCCATGAACCAGGCAACCGTCCTGATCGTTGAAGACGACCCGAATCTGCGTGAGGCCCTGAGCGACACGCTGGGATTGGCGGGTTATGCGGTTATGGCGGCCAAGGACGGTCCCGCGGCGTTGGATATGTTGGAGCGCGAAACTGTCGGTATGGTGATCAGCGATGTGCAAATGCCGAAGATGGATGGCCATACGCTGCTCAAGCGCATCCGCAGCCGCAACCCGGAATTGCCGGTGGTGCTGATGACGGCCTACGGCACGGTGCAAAAAGCGGTCGATGCGATGCGCTGCGGCGCGGCCGATTATCTGCTCAAGCCGTTCGATGCCGATGTGTTGGTCGACATGGTCAGCCGGTATCTGCCGGAACTGCGTGTCCGCGATACCACGGTCGTGGCCGAGGATCGGCGCACGCGCGAACTGCTGGCCCTGGCGAGTCGCGTCGCCAAAACCGATGCGACGGTGATGATCACCGGCGAATCCGGCAGCGGCAAGGAAGTGTTCGCGCACTATATCCACGAAAATTCCGTACGCAAGAACGGCCCGTTCATCGCCATCAATTGCGCGGCGATTCCGGAGAACATGTTGGAGGCGGTGTTGTTTGGCTATGAGAAGGGTGCTTTCACCGGTGCCTACCAGGCGCGTGCCGGTAAATTTGAGCAGGCCCAGGGCGGCACACTGTTGCTGGATGAAATCTCCGAAATGGATCTGGGGCTACAGGCCAAGCTGCTGCGGGTGATTCAGGAGCGTGAAGTCGAACGCCTCGGCGGACGCGACGTGGTGGCACTGGATGTGCGCGTGATCGCGACCTCCAACCGCATCATGCGCGAAGAAGTGGCCGCGGGCCGTTTCCGCGAAGATCTGTTTTACCGTCTCAATGTGTTTCCCCTGCATTTGGCGCCGCTACGCGAGCGGTCGAGCGATATCCTGCCGATTGCCCAACGCCTGATTGAGCGCCATTGTCCGGCGAGCATGCCGGTGCCGCAGCTGTGCCCTAGCGCGGAGCGTGCGCTGCTGACACATGCCTGGCCGGGCAATGTCCGCGAACTCGAAAACGTTTTGCAACGCGCGATCATCCTGATGTCCGGCGATTGCATCGAGGCCGCCGATCTGCATTTCGAGCTGACGGGCCCGGGTGTGGGCACGACCACGGTCGCTCCAGTGGCAGTTGAGCTGCAAGTTGCCAGTGACCGGCTGGATGCCGACCTGCGCAGCCGCGAACAGGAACTGATCCTGGATGCCTTGGCGGCCGGCAACGGCAGCCGCAAGGCCGCCGCGGAACGCCTGGGCATCAGCCCACGGACGCTGCGCTACAAACTGGCGCGCATGCGCGAAGACGGCATCGCCGTGCCTGGCTGAGTCCGTGGCAAGGAAACTGCATAGTCGTAGTCGTCGAGCGGTAATGAATAGGTAATGAGGATCAAACCATGGCAAACATCGATGTGAATCAAATTATGGTGCAGATGCGGGCGATGGCCGCCGCGG
>JACRMO010000211.1 GCA_016214925.1 Gammaproteobacteria bacterium | reverse complement strand
AATTCACACCGAAGTACGCAAAGAACGCGAGAAAATACTATTCATGGCATTGCGTTCTTCGCGTACTTCGGTGTGCATATCATGATCTACTAACTGACTACAGCCAGATCCTTGCCACCCTTCACGGCAATCACCGGACCATCGGCATTCGGCCGGATATCGAAGTCGAAGATGCCGGTCGGCAGCCATAGCGTGGCGCAGGCGTTGGGGATATCGACGATGCCGCTGATGTGTCCCTGCACCGGCGCGGCGCCGAGAATCGCGTAGGCCTGTTCGCCGGTGTAGCCGAACTTCTTCATGTACTCGATGGCGTTCAGACAGGCGCGACGGTAAGCGACATGCGCATCCAGGTAACACTGCTTGCCGTCCTCGTCGACCGAGATGCCTTCGAAGATCAGATAGTCGTCGAACTTCGGACTCAAATTGCTCGGCTTGAAGATCGGATTGGTGACGCCGTATTTCTTCACGCCGCCTTTGATCAGGTTCACGCGAATATCCAGATAGCCGGCCATCTCGATGGCGCCGCAGAAGGTGATCTCACCGTCGCCCTGCGAGAAGTGGATATCGCCCATCGACAAGCCGGCGCCTTTCACATACACCGGAAAGTACACGCGCGAACCCTTGGTGAGATCCTTGATGTCGCAGTTGCCGCCATGCTCACGCGGCGGCACGGTGCGCGCACCCTCTTTCGCGGCGGCCTCGGCGGCGGCACCCTTCATCTGACCCATCACCGCAGTCGGCGCATACGGCAACGCGGCCAACGGTGGCACGCGATCCGGATCGGTCACCACCAGCGCGGCCTCGCGCGTGTTCCATTCGGCGAGCAGTTCCTTGGATGGCAGACAGCCGATCAGACCGGGATGCATGATGCCCGGAAAACTGACATTGGGAATATGCCGCGAGCTGGCGTAGATACCGCTGAAATCCCAGCACGCCTTGCGCGCCTCGGGATAATGTTCGGTGAGAAAACCGCCGCCGTTCTCTTTGGCGAACAGCCCGGTGAAACCCCATTGCGATTCGGCCAGCGTGCCGACATCGAGAATATCCACGACCAGCAGATCGCCCGGCTCCGCGCCCTCCACACCGATCGGCCCGCTCAAGTAATGCACCTTGGTCAGATCGACATCGCGGATATCGTTGGCGCTGTCGTCGTTCTCGATCTGACCGCCGGTCCAGTCGATGCATTCCACCCGAAACTCAGCGCCGGGCTTGACCATCGCCACCAGCGGAATATCGGGATGCCAGCGGTTGTGCAGGACGTCGGACTGCTCCTCCGGCGACTTGTTCAGATCGACTTTAATGAGTGTTTCGAGCATAACGGTTCTCCACATGGATGATTGAAACCAATGGACACAGCCCCCGAATTCATTCCCCATCGACCGACACCCACCAAACAGACACACGCCCCTCGCCGCCACCGCAGAAGCGGCAGCCATCGGCCCGCACACGGCGAGCGCAGTCGAATTCGGAATGAATGTCGTGGGGAGTGTTCATCCGCACAACCCTGTGCGGATCAATTCGTCCGGAGCCGCACCTGCTGCCGCGCCTCCAGCGAGGCGCGCACTGCGATGCCTCGGGACAGGTGAGGCAGAGCAATGGGTGTGCCAGATTGGCTTAGGTGTGGAATTACAGGGGGTTATTGGTGTGGATGCGTGGGCAGGCGGGGAACGGCGAGTTCAGTTGGTGCAGAAAGGAGGGGCGATCATTCTGTGTGCACAGAGGGTGTGCAGAACTACGGGCAGCGTGACGTACACAAGCCACCCAACGAACGGTGGTCCCTATGAATAATGCGAGCTTGGTACGCTCTGGGGTGTTATTGCGGATAAGCCTTTACGGCAACAGGTCCAATAAAGGATATTAGCTACCTGATACAAATAGAGCCATGGATATTGGATCCCAAAAGCTCCTTTTCAAAAGGACTTACTGGGACTTCTAACTCTAGCTCGGTTTACAGGAGAGTTAAGTGCCATCAGTAGAAACACTAAAGGAAATCTCACCGTTCCTCGCTGTATTGGTGGCTTTTGTAGCCGTCTTTCTGGGCCCGATTCTTTCTGCCTGGATTGCAAGGCGGCAGATTGTTGCGCCAATCAGGCAAACATGGATAGATGAACTTCGCAACCTTATAACCGATTTTTTGAGCACAGCTCAAATGATTGCTGTAGTTAACGAAAATGGGCTTCTAAACGAAAATGAACTGGATAAAGAAACGTATAAAAAGATGCTATCTATTGAGCGCAAACTTACATTAATGCTCAACCCGAATGAGAAATTGCACAATAAATTGATGGATCTTATTAGAGATCTTCTTGATAAAACAGAACATGGGACTTCTAATCTCCTTGAGTTTGGCCCGCTTGCAAGAAAAATTACAGAAACAGCGCAGGCTATTCTTAAAGAAGAATGGATAAGGGTGAAAAGTGGGAAAATATAAACCTAACTTGGTCGTTATGGCCGGATTCAAAGAACCACGCGCTTATGGGGACTGTAAAAATCAAAGAAGAGAAACCTTTGTTCTTGAGCTTTTCAAAACCATAAAAAACAAATTGAAGTAAACACCATCCTGGAGGTGAATCGAAATGACTAACTTCAGAATCATCTGTTCCATTGCAAGTAGCTTCGTTATTGTCGTTGGTTTGACGGCATGTGGACAGAATACACCCCCCGCGCCAGAAGAAAGTAAAAAACCAACCAGAGATGAATTAGTAACGGAAATAAATAACGCCTGCTACCTTTATGCAAACTCAGCTAGCAGTTCCTCACAAACTGATGCAATAGATGGCTTCGTGAAGTTTGCGCAGTTAGATGAAAGTGCGGAAAGTATAGTTAGCGGATTACAACTGTCTGAAACATTCATGAAATTAGATAGCTCTATGTCTAATCTGTCTGGTGGGAATAGCAAAGTTAATAGCAAAAATATTGAGGCTAAATGTATTTCAGTGCTAAGGAAAAAGGCGCTGTAATTTCTCCGTAAAGCATTTTAGTCTGATGAGCTAAACGGGGACAGATTGTCCCCATAAATTCCATAAATTTCTACTACTGTATCTGTGCCAGCCAGCGTTTGGTTGCTGGGCTCCGGTCTGCTTGGACTGCTCGGAGTCTCACGTATGAACTTAGTAAAGTAGAGAACAACAAACCGGAGGGATGCCAAATGAATACTCAACGCAAACTGATTGTGGCCTTGTCGCTGTGTGCGGTGGTCGCTGTTCCCAATGTCGCTTCAGCTGTCGCTGTCAGCGGCCAAGGCACCTGGGAGACTACGCTGCAAGGGCGTGACCTCGACGGCGATCTGGCCACATTCGAGGCGTATTACGACACTGTGCTTAACATCACTTGGCTGGCGGATGCCAATGCTGGCGTAGGGTCAAGCAATGATATGGTTGATGGCTATAGCGATGGACATATGATGTGGACAAGCGCTAACGCATGGGCTGCGAATCTGAATCCCTATGGTAGCGGCATCACTGGCTGGCGGCTGCCTACAATTGGCCCTGTCGATGGGGACACTTCAGATGATGAAAATATTTCTGTCATCGGAACCGAAGATCGTGGCCACAACATTAGTGCCCCCGGCACACTATACGCTGGTAGCACTGCCAGTGAGATGGCTCATATGTTTTATAACACTCTAGGCGATATGAGTTACTGCAACCCAACCACTTCGACTGTCTCTAGTTGCAGTGGTCCACAGGCAGGTTGGGGGCTGACCAACACCGGCCCGTTTACCAATATCCAGTCCGGCTACTATTGGTCGTCCAAGGGGCTTGTGCCGAGTAGCTTCTATGCGTGGTTCTTTGGTTTCGATAGTGGTGTGCAGGACCGTAGCGACAGGTCGGATATCTACTACGCCTGGGCTGTTCACTCCGGCGATGTCGGCACGTCTGCTGTGCCGGTGCCTTCGGCAGCATGGTTGTTCGGCTCTGGTCTCATTGGCTTGATCGGGTCTCGCGCAAGAAGCCAGCCCAGTAAGCAATAACAAGCCGAGAAATGGGGACAGATTTATTTCTGTGACATCACACAATGGCAAGCGCACTGGAACTCTACGACTCCCGCATCAGCCGCATCGACGAAGCGGACGGCATCGTCAGCGTCCATTTCTCACACGCCTACATTCACAAATCGTCCGGGGCCCCGAATACGATAGCCGAAGGCTTCCTGGAAGTCGGCGGGATTCGCCATGAGCTGATCCCGCTGCCGTTCAAACGCAAGGTCGCCGCGCGGCTCGTTCTGGTCTTTGTCGACGGCGCTCAGATCGAGATCGTTGGGAATATGCCCGTGATAGAACTCAAGGGTAATGCGATTTTTCTTGAAGATTTTTCGTGACGAAAGTCGGCAATATCCGACCAGAGAATTTTCATGTGGGCCGATGTTTGTCCTTCAGCCTATGTTTGATGCCCTCGTGCGGAACAGTGCGTCCCTCGGCCACTGCCTGCAAACCCGCCCGATCTTCTGCTTCACATACAGCTCGCACATGATGTCGTCCCAGGTGGCCTGGTCTGGCAGATGCTCGATCAGTTCTTTAGCGGCTTGCTTGGGCGTGGCCATGGATCACCTTTGGATAACTGCGGTTTTCGGCAGGATGCCTCTGTGAAGGAGAATACGACCAAGGATGTAGGCGGGCAAAATCCCGGCCGAATTGACAATCCGCTGGCCACAGGTTGACAAAGACGGGCCGCTCGATTGACAAATGGCCCCAAAAATAGCGCGATGAGATGACAATTCCGATCAGTGGCTCGTACTTTGTCTGGCCCCGCCGAGGCAGAAGCCGCTATCGGGAGCGCGCAACCGCAAGAAGCGTGCGGTGCGCTCTGTCCTATACCGTTAGATGCCGGCTGATCAACCCATCGTCCAGTGCCGTAGGCACACATTAACAAAAGCGTAGTGTTGCTTCGCAACGCTTGGTGGGTTACGCAGAAAACGCTCTTGTGCCCTTCAGGGTAAACCCACCCTACATTTGGGTGCCATTCGAGTCAGAAGCAATGGATTTCGGCATTTCACACCGCCAAATGCCGGCTGATCAACCCATCATCCAACGCGTCCATCGCGCCGCTCGCCACGATCCTGCCCTTTTCCATCAGATGAAAATGCTGGCCGACGCGGCGGGCGAATTTGAGTTTCTGTTCAACCAGGATGACGGTGAGGTTCTCTTCGCGGTTGAGGCGGATGATGATGTCGCCGATTTCGCGGACGATGTTGGGCTGGATGCCTTCGGTGGGTTCGTCGAGGATCAGCAGTTTCGGATCGATGGCGAGCGCGCGGCCGATGGCGAGTTGTTGCTGTTGGCCGCCGGACAGGTCGCCGCCGCGCCGGCGCAGCATCTGCTTGAGCACCGGGAACAGTTCGAAGATGCGTTCGGGAATTTCCTTTAGACCATCGCGACGCGCCGACAGGCCGATGCGCAGATTCTCTTCGACGGTCAGTTGCGCGAAGATTTCGCGGCCTTGCGGCACGAAACCGATGCCGATGCGTGGGCGCACATCGGCGGGACGTGCGGCGATATCCTCGCCGTCGAAGCGGATCTGGCCGGCGCGGATCGGCAGCAGGCCCATGATGCCTTTGCGCAGCGTGGTCTTGCCGACGCCGTTGCGGCCCATCAGGCAGACGCAGGCGCCTTGCTCGACGTCGAGGTCCAAGTCCCAAAGGATGTGGCTTTCGCCGTAGAACTGGTTGAGTTGTTGAACGTTGAGCATTTGCGTGCCTTCTTGTCGCTGCGGGCGCAATCTCAACGGCATCTCAATAGTTTGGAGATTGCTTCGTCGCTCCGCTTCTCGCAATGACGAATTAGTTATGGATTACTCGATCATTCACCCAGATACACTTCGATCACGCGCGGGTCGTTCTGCACTTTGCTCATGCTGCCTTCGGCGAGCACGCTGCCTTCGTGCAGTACGGTCACGATGTTTGCAATCGAGCGCACGAATTCCATGTCGTGTTCGACCACCACGACCGAGTGGCGGCCGCCCAGGGACAACAGCAGTTCGGCGGTGCGTTCGACTTCCTGCGCGGTCATGCCGGCGACCGGTTCGTCGACCAGCAGCACACGCGGGTCTTGCATCAGCAGCATGCCGATTTCCAGCCATTGTTTCTGGCCGTGCGAGAGTTGGCCGGCGCGGCGATAGCGTTCTTCCGTCAGCCCGATAATCGTCAGCACCTCGTCGATGCGGTCGCATTGCACGCCGGTGAGCTTGGCGAACAGGCTGGTCCAGACGCGCTTGTCGGCGGCCATGGCCAGTTCCAGGTTCTCGTACACCGACAGCGGCTCGAACACGGTGGGCTTCTGGAATTTGCGGCCGATGCCGCGTTGGGCGATGTCGGTTTCGCTCAACGCCAGTAGATCGATGGTCTGCCCGAAATACACGCGGCCGCTGTCGGGGCGCGTCTTGCCGGTGATGACATCCATCATGGTGGTCTTGCCGGCGCCGTTGGCGCCGATGATGCAGCGCAGCTCGCCGTCGTCGATGTACAGCGAAAGGTTGTTGAGCGCCTTGAAGCCGTCGAAGCTGACGGTCACGCCTTCCAGATAAAGAATAGGACCGTGCGTGGTATCCAATACCTCGGGGTCGGCGACGCGCGACTGTGGACCGGAGGAGAGATTCGCCTCGCCGTTCATGCGGAGGCCTCCGCCTGTTTGCGTCGCAGCAAGCCGATCACGCCGCGCGGCAGCAGAATGGTCACCAACACGAACAGCGCGCCCAAGGCGAACAACCAGATTTCGGGGAAAGCACCGGTGAAATAGGTCTTGGCGTAGTTCACCAGCAACGCGCCCAGCACCGCGCCGTAGAGCGTGCCGCGTCCGCCGACCGCCACCCAGATCACCAGTTCGATAGAGTTCAACGGCGAGAACTCGCCCGGATTGATGATGCCGACCTGCGGCACATACAGCGCGCCGGCGATGCCGGCCAGCATGGCCGAAAATACGAACAGCCAAACCTTGTACATCTAGACCTTGTAGCCGATGAAGCGCGCGCGCGATTCCGCATCGCGCAGGGCCACGATCACCCGGCCGAATTTCGAATTAACGACAAAACGCGACAGCAGATAAGCCAGCGCGAGCGCCAACGCCGAGGCGACGAACAGGCCGGCGCGCGTGCTGTCGGCTTGCAGATCGAAGCCGAGGATGTCCTTGAAGTCGGTCAGGCCGTTGTTGCCGCCGAAACCCATCTCATTGCGGAAGAACGCCAGCAGCAGCGCGAAGGTCAGCGCCTGGGTCATGATGGACAGATACACACCGGTGACGCGCGAGCGGAACGCCAGCCAGCCGAACACGAAGGCCAGCACGCCCGGCACGAGCACCACCATCAGCATCGCGAACCAGAACTGATCGAAGCCGAACCAGTACCAGGGCAGCTCCTGCCAGTTCAGAAACACCATGAAGTCGGGCAATTCGGCATTGCCGTACACGCCGCGCTCGCCGATCTGGCGCATCAGATACATGCCCATGGCGTAACCGCCGAACGCGAAGAAGGCGCCATGGCCGAGACTCAGGATGCCGCAGTAACCCCACACCAGATCGAGTGCCAAGGCCAGCAGCGCAAAGGTGAGGTATTTGCCGAGCAAGGTCATGGTGTAAGTCGACAGGTGCAAGGCCGAACTTTCGGGCACCGCCAGATTGAGCAGCGGGACAAGCACCATCGCAATGCCGAGCAGCGCCAGCAGCACCGCGCCGCCGCGATCGCTCTGAATCAATCTGTTTATAAGACTGTTGTGTTCGCGCATGGCGATCAGCTCTCGGCCGCGCGGCCCTTTTGCGGGAACAAGCCGCGCGGGCGCTTTTGGATGAAGAGGATGATGAACACCAACACCAGGATTTTCGCGAGCACCGCGCCGGAATACGGTTCGAGGAATTTATTCACGACGCCGAGCGAGAACGCGCCGACCAGCGCGCCCCACAGATTGCCGACGCCGCCGAACACGACCACCATGAAGGAGTCGATGATGTAGGCTTGGCCCATGTTTGGGCCGACATTGGTCAACTGGCTCAAAGCCACGCCCGCGACGCCCGCGATGCCCGAACCCAAACCGAAGGTCAGCGCATCCACCCATTCGGTGCGAATGCCCATGGCGCGCGCCATCGAACGATTCTGCGCCACGGCGCGCACATGCAGACCGAGCGCGGATTTCTTGAGCAGCAGCAACAAGGCCGCGAACACCAACAGCGTGAAGATCACGATGTAGAGCCGGTTGTAGGTCAGCGACAGCGCCGCGTTGATCTGCCAGGAACCGCTCATCCAGGCGGGATTTTCCACGGTGACGTTCTGCGCCGAGATGGTGGTGCGCACCAGTTGCTGCAACACCAGACTGATGCCGAAGGTGGCGAGCAGGGTTTCCAACGGGCGGCCGTAGAGGAAACGGATCACGCCGCGCTCGATGGCGATGCCGAAGGCGCCGGCAACGAGGAAGGCGGCGGGCACGGCCACCAGCATGGAATATTCCAGATACTGCGGCATGGCCTGCTGCACGAGATAGGTCGTGTACGCACCCAGCATGATCAACTCACCGTGCGCCATGTTGATCACGCCCATCACGCCGAAGGTGATGGCCAGACCGATGGCGGCCAGCAGCAGCACCGAGCCGAGACTGAGACCGAAGAACACCGTCTCGGTCAACGCATAAAGTTTGAGCTTGGATTCGATCCCCTTGACCGCCTGTGCTGCCGCACGCTTCACCTCGGCATCCGCATCCTTCTCGGCAACGTCGCCCAAGCGATTGCGGACCGCCGGCAGCAGGCTATCCTGCAAGGCGGTGATCGCCTCCAGTCGCACACTGGGGGTTTCGCTGTCGACGGCGTTCAGCGCCAGGGCCGTGTCGATGGCGGCGACAACTTCGGCATCCCGCTCTGTCGCGCGCGCCTGTTCCAACAGGGCGACGGCGGCCGCGTCCAGATTGCCGGTCAGTTCTCCGACCGCGGTCAGTCGCACATCGGCGCGCTTGCTGGTGAGACTCAGGCGCGCAATGGCCTCGCGCAAGACTCTGCGCAATGAATTATTGATGGTGATTTTCTTGACGTCGCGCTTACCTACCACACCGAGGTCCGTATCCTCGATGGGATCGGTCAGCCTATAACCCTCGGCAACTTCGCTGACGAGCACAACCTTGCCGTCGGCCTTGCGGTATTGCAGATTGCCTTCCTGGAACGCGATCAATACGACGCGCGTGCGCTCATCGCCCAACGCGGCCAGGGCGTTGATGGCTTGTTCCTTCGCGATGAAGTTGTCCGCATTGAGCGCCTGCACGGCGGCGGCGAAATCCAGCGGCGCCACGGACTCGGCATGAACGACACCCGACCATAACAGGAACGATGCGAGCAGATACCGGACGAGTAGCGACATGAGTAGCTGTGCCTGGGTTGGCGGATACGAACGGTCGCTTTTTCTGCCCTGCAAGGGCGGAAAAAGCTGCCCATATCACAAACACCTTTCCGTAAGAGCGTTGCGACTGGTCGCAACGCTCTTCCAACCCGGGTTTCACTTCGTTCCACCCAGGCTACGTTCTACTTGGAATGGCTAGGGGCGCCCACCGGGCGCCCCTAGCCAGATCACATCACTCGTAGTTCTGACCCGAGCATTTCTTGGTCTTGGTGTTGTAGTTACCGCACTTCAAGGTCACCCAGTCGGCCTCGATGTCCTTGCTGCCTTCCAGATAGTCGGACCAGGCATCGCCCGGCACCAGACCGTCGGTCTTCCACACCACTTCGAACTGGCCGTCACCCTGAATCTCGCCGATGAACACTGGCTTGGTCAGATGGTGATTGGGCAGCATCTTGGCGATACCGCCGGTCATGTTCGGAGACTCCATGCCAATCATCGCCTTCTCGACCGCATCGGTGTCGGTGGTGCCGGCCTTCTCGACCGCCTTCACCCACATAT
>JACRMO010000110.1:10181-48599 GCA_016214925.1 Gammaproteobacteria bacterium | reverse complement strand
GGCCTCGACTAAATTAGCGACCAGTGCCGCGAGGGTATCGTTGTCACCGAACTTGATCTCTTCGGTGGCCACAGTGTCGTTCTCGTTGACCACCGGGACGACGTTGAGCTTGAGCAGGGTACGCAGGGTGCTGCGCGCGTTGAGATAGCGGTGCCGGTCGGCGAGATCGTCGTGGGTCAGCAGCACTTGAGCGGCGTGCAGGCCGTGTTGCAGGAAGCGTGACTCGTAGGCCTGCACCAGACCCATTTGGCCCACGGCGGCGGCGGCCTGAAGTTCGTGCAAGGCATGCGGGCGTTTCTTCCAGCCCAAACGACACATGCCTTCCGCCACGGCGCCGGACGAGACCAGCACCAGCTCCCGGCCCGCCTGTTTGAGGCCGACCATCTGTTCGACCCAGGCGCCGATCGCGGTGAAATCCAATCCGCGGCCGTCGTTGGTTAATAAAGCACTGCCGATCTTGATGACCCAGCGCCGACTTTTCCCAAGTGTTTCCCGTGTGCTCATGGCGCGCTACGTTAATCCATGTCGGGCGCGTCTGTCACCGGATCATCATCGTCCGGGGCATCGTCATCCGGATATCCGGCGTCCGGCGGCGCTGCATGCGCCTCCATGTATTCCATGATTTGATACGCCAACGCCTGCGTGCCGATACCGCTCAGGGCACTGATGTGGAACACCGGTCCCTGCCAACCCAGTCCCTCCACGACCTCCCGGCACCGCTGCTCGCGCGCATCGTCCGGCAGCTGATCGATCTTGTTCAGCACCAGCCAACGTTCTTTGGCGAGCAGCTCGTCGCTGTATTTGGCCAGTTCCGCAACAATCTTGCGCGCATCGTCGATGGGGTCGCCGCTGCCGCCGTAGGGCGAAATATCGACCATATGCAGCAGCAGGCGGGTGCGTCCCAGATGTTTAAGAAATTGAATGCCGAGTCCGGCACCTTCGGCGGCACCTTCGATCAGCCCGGGAATATCCGCCATGACAAAGGCGCGGTGCGGCGCAATGCGCACGACACCGAGATTCGGATACAGCGTGGTGAAGGGATAATCCGCGACCTTGGGCCGCGCCGCCGAAAGCGCGCGAATCAAGGTGGACTTGCCGGCGTTGGGCATGCCGAGCAGACCGACATCGGCGAGCACCTTCAATTCCAGACGCAACTCCCGCTGTTCACCGAGCGTTCCAGGTGTCGACTGGCGCGGCGCACGGTTGGTGGAACTCTTGAAACGCGCATTACCGATGCCGTGCCAGCCACCCTGCGCCACCCGCACCTGCTGGCCGTCGTACAGCATGTCGGCGATCAGCTCACCGGTGTCGTTGTCGTAGACCATGGTGCCGACCGGCACGCGTACGATCAGATCCTCGCCCTTCGCGCCGGTGCAATTGCTACCGCCACCGTTCTCGCCGCGCTGCGCCGGGTAGTGGCGCTCATAGCGGAAATCGACCAGCGTGTTGATGCCCTCGACGGCGAGCAGGAACACACTGCCGCCATCGCCGCCATCGCCGCCGTCGGGGCCGCCGAAGGGAATGAACTTCTCGCGGCGAAAACCCACGCAGCCGTTGCCGCCGTCACCGGCAACAACTTGAATGATGGCTTCGTCGACAAATTTCATAGCGGCACGATGACAGGTTCAAAAAATAAAAGGCCCCGTACCGGACGGGGCCTTGTATGCATGAAGCGGAAGCGCGCTTACTCGGCGGCAACCACATCCACGAACTTGCGGTTGTTCGGACCGCGGGTCACGAAACACACCTTGCCGTCCGCCGTCGCGAACAAGGTATGGTCCTTGCCCAGGCCGACGTTCAGGCCCGGATGGAAATGGGTACCACGCTGACGCACGATGATGTTGCCGGAGATGACCTGCTGACCGCCGTAGCGCTTCACGCCGAGTCGTTTCGATTCTGAATCGCGGCCGTTGCGGGTACTGCCGCCTGCTTTCTTATGTGCCATTGCTTAAGCCCTGCCTCTGTCTCAAATGCCTTACGCGGAAACGCCGGTGATCTGCACTTCGGTGTAGTACTGGCGATGCCCCTGATGCTTCATGTGATGCTTGCGGCGGCGGAACTTGATGATGTGCACTTTCTTGTGACGACCGTGCGACTTGACCGTCGCGCTGACCTTGCCGCCGGCCAGGTACGGGGTGCCCAGTTTGACGGCGTCACCATCGGCAACCATCAGAACGCGGTCGAACTCCACCGCGGCGCCCTCAGCCACTTCCAGCTTTTCGATCTTGAGGGTCTCGCCGGGTGTGACCCGGTACTGTTTACCACCGGTGACGATCACTGCGTACATCTTGAAGTTCTCCGCAAACCTGTCTCTTTGGCCGGGCCCCGTCGTAAGAGATCGACGCCACAGCATTGAAAGGGCGCCAATTCTATAGGCCACCCGCCCACAGGTCAAACCCGATTTGTTTGGTCTGCGGCGGGACCTGAGGTTACACTAGGCAGCCCGTCACCCCGGTGCCACTCCGATGCCACCCCGGTAATTGGGACCCGCCCGGGGTTGCCCGGTCGGAGACGGTCAGGATCACCCCAGCCGATGCGCGAGCCACTTCGAAAAGATAGCCAGTTCATGAGCTTGGACCAGGTACGCGACCTCACCACCGAGGCTATGCAGGCGGTGGATCGGCTCGTCCAAGAACGCTTGAGCTCGGATGTACTGCTGATCAATCAGGTCGGTCTGTACATCGTCAACAGTGGTGGAAAACGTCTGCGCCCACTGCTGGTGCTGCTCGCGGCGCACGCCTGCGGTTATACCGGACGCCACCATCTCAATCTGGCCGCGATCGTCGAGTTCATTCACACCGCCACCCTGCTCCATGACGATGTCGTGGATGCCTCGGAACTGCGCCGCGGCCGCGAGACCGCCAACGCCCTGTGGGGCAACGAGGCCAGCGTGCTGGTCGGCGATTTCCTCTATTCGCGCGCCTTCGAAATGATGGTCGAGGTCGGCAGCATGCGCATCATGGAAATCATGGCGCAGACCACCAACACCATCGCCGAGGGCGAGGTGATGCAACTGCTCAACTGCCACGACCCGGACACCAGCGAAGCACGCTACATGGACGTCATCCGCTGCAAGACCGCCAAGCTGTTCGAAGCGGCCGCGCGCATAGGCGCGGTGCTGGGTGGACAACCGCCGGCCGTGGAAGAGGCGATTGCCGCCTATGGCATGCACTTAGGCACAGCGTTCCAGCTCATCGACGATGTGCTCGACTACAGCGCCGATGCCGCGGAAACCGGCAAGAACATCGGCGATGATCTCGCCGAAGGCAAACCCACGCTGCCGCTCATTTATGTGCTGCGCAAAGGTACGCCTGAGCAAGTCGCCGTGGTGCGCCATGCTATCGAACACGGCGGCCGCGACGACATCGAAGCCGTCCAACAGGCCATTGAATCGGTAGGGGGCATCGCGTACACTGCGCAATCCGCGCGTTCGGCAGCCGATCAAGCCATGCAGTCCCTGCAAAACTTGCCGGCATCTCCCTACAAGGATGCCCTGTACGCACTCGCGGAATTTTCAGTCAGTAGGACTTACTGATCTCGGGGTGTAGCTCAGCCTGGTAGAGCACTGCGTTCGGGACGCAGGGGCCGGAGGTTCGAATCCTCTCTCCCCGACCAATTTCATCCAGCGGTTATCCCGATAGACCGCTTCCTCTCGGTTCCAAACGTGATTCATCACACCATGCCCGCCATAAGGCGGGCGTGTTGCATCGCGCCGTTTCTCAGCCCAATTTTGTCAGCCGCCACTGAGTCAGGCAGAATCCCCTGGCGTTCAACATACGCGTCACTTTCGACCGCCATCAGACAACGGCATCCCATGACGAGACATTCCGGCGGCAGCGGCAGAAAAACAGCCATCCTGATTGGACTCGCGCTCGCAACATGCATGCTGTGGTTGCAGACGAACGAACTGTCCGCCGTCCGCACCGCCCGCGAACGTCTGGAATACCTCGCCTATGATCTGCGGCTCAATGCCAGCTTGCCGCAGGCGTCCAATGCATCCCCGCAAATCGTCATCTGCGATATCGACGAAGCCAGCTTGCAAGCCGAGGGCCGCTGGCCCTGGTCACGTGCGCGCCTCGCCGAACTCGTGACCCGATTGCGGGATGCGGGCGCCGCCGTGGTCGCTTTCGATATGGTGTTCTCGGAGGCCGAGACAAATCCAATCCACACCGTCCTGGATGTCTTGGGCCCGACCGATCCAGCCATCACACAGCAGTTGACCGCCCATCTAGCGGCCTTCGATGCCGATGCCCAGTTCGCGGCCAGTCTCGCCGAAATCGATAGCGTACTGGGCTTCGTACTGCACAATCAGCGCACGCCTCCCAGCGGCATGCTCCCCTCGCCCATACTGACGGTCCCCGCCGATCTGCGCACGGCAATTCCGGCGTTGCGCACGTCCACGGGAAATCTGCCCGCGTTGCAGAACGCCAGCCGCGCGAGCGGCTTTCTGACCACGCTGCCGGACAGCGACGGCGTGATCCGTCGTTCGCCGCTGGTGTTGCGCATCGGGACTGCCGTCTACCCCTCGCTGGCGTTGGCCGCGGCAAATACATACCTGCTGGTCGACACGCCCGACATACGCCTCACGCGGATCGGCGCACTGGAAACCGTCGATCAGATCGTCCTCGGCGATAAACATCTCGCTGTCGACGGCAGCGGCCAAGTGCTGATTCCGTATCGTGGTCCGGCCGGAAGCTTCGCACAGGTTTCGGCGACCGCTGTGCTGCGAGGACAGATCGGCAACGACGCGCTGAACAACCGCGTGGTACTGATCGGCGCCTCGGCGCTGGCGCTTGCCGATCTGCGTGCCACACCGGTCGCGGGTGTATTTCCGGGCGTGGAGATTCAGGCCAACATCCTCGCCGGTATCTTGGAAGGTCGCTTCCCGGCGGAACCGGCGTGGGCAAAGGGCGCCAACTTCACACTGATGTTGTTGCTTGGAGTCTTGCTGGCCAGCGCGCTGCCCTTTCTCACGGCCTGGGTGCAGCTACTGGCCGCCACCGTGGCCCTTGTCGGTGTGACGGCCGGCAATGTCTGGCTGTGGAAATCGGCCGATCTGGCGCTCGCATTGAGCCTGCCGTTGTTGCTGATTCTGGTGCTGTCCGTGTTCAACATGAGCTACGGCTTCCTGTTCGAATCGCGCAGCCGCCGTCAGCTCAAGAATAGGTTCGGCCAAGACGTGCCGGCGGCCCTGGTCGAAGAAATGAGCCGGCGCCCGGAATATTTCGACTTCGACGGCGAGAGCCGCGAGCTGTCGGTGTTATTCGCCGACATCCGCAACTTCACGACGATCTCCGAGGCATTGTCCGCCGGCGAACTCAAAAGCCTGCTCAACCGCTTCTTCACGCCGATGACGCGCGTCATCTTCGACCGTCGTGGCACCATCGACAAATATGTCGGCGACATGATCATGGCTTTCTGGGGCGCGCCGCTGCAGGACGGCGAACATGCCGAACACGCCATCGCCGCCGCGCTGGACATGCTGAACGCCGTGAAAGATCTGCAAAAAGAATTCGCGCGCGAGGGCCTGCCGGAGATCAATATCGGCATCGGCATCAACAGTGGCGTCATGAACGTGGGCGACATGGGTTCGCAATATCGCCGTGCCTACACAGTGATCGGCGATGCAGTGAATCTGGCATCACGTCTGGAAGGTCTGACTAAATACTACGGCGTGCATCTGGTGGTTGGGCCGCGCACCCGCGAACTGGCCCCTGGCTTCGTTTACCAGCAATTGGACCGTGTACGTGTAAAGGGCAAACACGAAGCCGTGGAGGTTTACGTACCGCTGTGTCGGTCGATGGAACTCAGTGAATCCCTGCGCGAGGAACTGGCCAGCCACGCGCAAGCGCTGGGACATTTCTGGGGACGCGCGTGGCCGCAGGCGCACGCGCTGTTCGCGGCCTTGCACGCGGCGCATCCAGAGACACAGCTCTACGCTTTATATCTGGAGCGTATAGATCATCTCCGCGAGCGTGCCTTGCCGGAAGATTGGGACGGCGTCTACGAGCGCCGAGAGAAATAGCCGCTCGGCAACCGCGCGTTATTTCACCAGCAGAATGCCTTCGACATGCGTGCCCGGATTGCCGATCGCCTGCAACGAAAAACCGCCGCCGATCGCCTGGCCGTTATTCCCGGTGAATGCCATTCCGATATCACCTTCGACCGGCTGGGGATTCGTGGTCGACACGGAGACCGAACTGATCGCGCTATTGACGTGGACATCCACGATATTGCCACCCACCTTGCCGCCGAAGCCCACGTTCCATATTTCCGGTCCGTTGTAGATATTCAGGTTGCCGTTGGTAATGGCGCCGGTATCGAAATTCACATTGGCGTTGAACATCACATTACCCGGCGTGAGCGGCCCACCACCGCTGCCACCGCCGTGCGCAACGATCACGTTGTTATACATCACAGTGCCGGTACGCGCGGCAATCGCGCCTGGATCGGTGGGCAACAAGGTCGCCCAATGGAAAGGGGCATAGATGTGCTCCTTGACCGTAGGATCGGTCGCATCGGTCTGGATCTCCACGGGGTTGATGTTGCCGTTCCACGTTCCCCAATAGACCGTGTGCCCGGCATCGACACGAAAACTTTGGAAGGCATCGACGGACGCGCCACCCCTGCGTAGCACATCCTGGATTGGCGCAGTGGCGTACTGCGGCTCGTGCGGTCCGAACCCGTTGTCGGCGAACACCGGCGAATCGGTATCATGATAGAGCACACGACCACCGTCGAAGCCATAATCAGGCGTGTTATTGGCTTCCACAGCCATGCCCAAATACGGCGAAGTCTTGAGCTTGTCCCATTCGAGCGCGGTGAAACGCAGATCGGAAGACGCCGGCAAATCGTCCGGTTGCGTGACCACGATCTGCTGTGGCGGGGCGCAGGTGCTGCACGCGGTATCGGCGATCGGGCTGCCGATTGGACTGTCGAAGGTATCGCCGCCCATAGTCTCGGCGGGTTCCGTGGCAACGCCCGTGTCGGTCGTGGAGAACTCGCTCTCGCCTTCCGCGACCGTGGGTTCGGTTGTCGATGGTTCCGTACCCGTTTCCGCCGTCTGTGTCTCGGTATCGGTCGGGGCATCTTCTTGCGCCGTGCTTTCGTCCTGCGCCGCCGTCTTCTCCACAGGCTGCGCGTGACCGACCGGCGTTTCGTTCTGCAATACCGCCGGCGGTTCCAGCAGTCCACGCGGTGATTGTTCGGCTTGGGCACGGCCGAAGTTGTAATCGGCACCTACACCCAGATCGATCGCGCCATGCTCGTTGCGCACGCGGATACCGCCCTGCCAAGCCGCCAGCACCAGACTCTTCGGCGATTCCAGCACCGCTTCGTAATGCGTGCCGCGCACACCGATGGTCGCCACCGGCGTGCTCAGTTGATAGGCCGAGGGATCCTGCTTGCCGATCACGCCAGTGATGGTGCGCAGGCCGCCTTTGATAAGGGTGGACATGCTGCGGTCGCCGGCACCGCCATGATTCTGAAATCGGTAATTGTCGACCTTGAGTTCACTGTCGGCGCGCAACGACATCAATGCGCCGTCGCTGAAGCGCAGTTGCACCGCGGAAGCCGCCGCAGTGCGGATAATCTCACCCGCATAGAATGGCGAGCGTCGACGCAGCGTACGTTGTTCGCCGGTCGACACCAGTGCTTGTACCGTGCCGCTGGCGACGATCACCTGACCGGCCGCCTCCGGCGCGGCAGCGAGTACCGGCTGCATGCTCACCACATAAGCCAGCGCCAAACCCAAGAGCACAGCGAATGACCGGCGACTTATCATGATTAACGACACGCTACACCTCGCATTCAATCGAACTGATACCGCACACCCACCGCATACTGTTGTCGCGTGTAGTCGTACAAGGCGATATTCGCGCCGTTGTCCACGAAACTCGCCTCCGCGGTTACATTCCAGCGCTGCTGCGGCTGCCAATCCCAGCCCAGGCGCAGTTCCGCGAAGTCTTCGTCGCGGGTACGCACAAACACCGGGTTTACGGCGTCGTAACCGGAATGTTGCCAGCTCAGGCTGGCATAGGGTGTGTGCGCCGGGATGCCGCTCCATTGCGCGCCCAGACGCACGCCGTAATACGTGCGGCCATTGGGATCGCCGGCGCTCTCACGCGCAGCCTCGTCGCCGAGATAGGCGCTCGTGGACACCAGCAGAGGTAATTCGGCATAGCGATGGTTCCAAGCGCCACCGCCCAACAACGAATCCACATCGCGGGTCGCGTCGTCGGGATAGCGGATTGTGCCTAACTGACCAAAGGCCAGCACTTGATTGCGCGGGTCGAGATCGCGTGACCACTCCACGCCCAGCGCGGCCAAGCGCCTATATTCTTGGTTGGCGAGATACAGCACCTGATATTGCACCGGCAACCGTATGCGATCCGCCTCATTGGCCCAGGCCATGCCGGCACTCAGCCCGATACTGCGCGTGTCATACGCCTGCGTTTCGACATTCTCGCGGTCGCGATACGCCACATCGGCAAACACGGCGCGGCGTTTATCCAACGGCCGCACCAGCGTGACACCGGCATTCTTGTCCAGGAAGCGATCGCTGCGCGCGCGACTGTCCGCGCTAAGACCGACGACCCCGAGCGCGGGAATATCGACGGTGCTGTCGGCCGTGGCACTGCTCACGTTGCTGTCCCAACCCGGACGCAACTCCACGTAACCGGTCACTTGGGTGCGGCCGTCCTCTTCACGACGTTGGATCTCGGCGAGAAACGACTCGACCCGCCGGCGCACGTTCGGTGGTGGGCCGATGGCCTCCACGGTCTGAAATTCGCGGCGCGCGGCGGCGTAATCGCCTAACTGGTAGTAGGCGCGCGCCAGCTCCAAACGGGCGCGGTGAAATGAGGGCTGCACGAGCAGCACCCGCTCCAGGGCCATGACGGCATGCTGTGGTTGCCCCGCTTCGAGGGCGGCGAGACCTGCCGCGAAATCAAATGCCGGTTCGCCGGCATGCTCCGGCAGATTCTGCTGCGCCAGTGTCCAGGCAGCCTGCGGCTGACCCAACTGCAACAGCCGTTGGATTTCTGCGTCGAGGGTGCCGGCGTACGCTGCCTGAGCAAGCCATACGCTCAGCAAGATAATCCCGATACTGCGTCTGTACATCCCGATTCGGCCTCTGCATGTAAAGCAGGCAACCACAGCGAACCGTCAAACGAACGACGGTGCCGGGTCAGTGATCGGGAGATTGCAAGAGCCGTGCCCTAGAGAGAGGTGTGGAATTCAGGCGGCCGCAGCCGTCAACACACCAAGACACCCGCCTGAGAGGATAAGAATATTGAAACCTGCCTCGCTGAGCAGATAGGCCGCCGCCGCGCTGCGCCGTCCGGTATCGCAATACAGCACATAGGTCAGCACGGGGTCGAGTTCGCGCAACCGCAGGCGCAACAGAAACAGCGGAATATTGAGACTGCCGGGGATTGCGCCGTTGTGATGTTCGCTCTCCAGGCGCACGTCCAGCCAGCGTGCGCCGCCGGCGACCCGCTGTGTCGCCGTGGCGAAATCCACGTCATGCAGCAACGGCGCTTTGAGCAGGGCGTCGAAATCGGCTTTCGATAAGCGCATCATCAGGCCGTCGCTCAGCATGGTCACCGTGGCATTCCGTTCGCCATCCGACAGCAGCGCTTCTTCGCCGAAGCAGGCACCCTGATTCAATTGCGCCAGTCGAATCACGGTACCATTCGGCGCACGGCGACTGACCTCGGCCTGCCCCTGGCGCAGCACGAAGTAATAATCGCCCTGCTCGCCCTGACGGATCACGACGTCGCCCGCGCTGACCGGCACCGCCTCCATGCGTCGGAAAATCTCCTGGATATTCGCCGGTGGCACCTGATGGAATACTTTGGAACCGAGCATCCGCGTCATCCAGTCGGCATCCGCGGCCGCATCCCCGTCTTCCAATTCGGTGACGACATAGCCGGCGGACTGATCCCAGGTGAGCAGGATGTCCAGCAAATCGGTATCGATGCGCACGATGCTGATGTCGGTACGCGCCACCGCGTTGAGCGTGCGCGGCTGCTGCGGAGCCAACGGGTGGCGTGCGGCGGGCATGCCCGCCTGCAATGTCGATGGCGCATTCTCAGCGTCGCGCAGTTCCAGTTCGCCTTCGAGCAGATAGACGGTCAGATTGTCCCGGTCACCCCGCCGGAACACGGAACGACCGGCAGTCAGATGTTCGATACGGACCTTCTGGGCCAGATCCTTGAAATTGTCCGTCGAGAGACTGTTGAGCGGGACCAACTGCGCCAGACGGCGCGGGTCCATGGGGCTGTGTTCGGGTTGCAAGGCCTATCCTCCGATCGGTACAGCTTTCTATCGACCCGTGGCCGGCAACGTTGAGCCTAAACCGCTGACTCACCCCGCCTCTCGGCCACGGAAAGCACTTAACACATTGTTATCAATGGAGCACGCCCCTAGAACAGGATCAGATACGCAAAATGCTTACACGCTTGTGCGACTCAAGGGCATGACTCGCCCATCCCATTCCAGAGATACTCTGGCCTGCAAAACAAACGTGTGGAAGCCGAGCGGAGATTCGGCAGGTGAGTCCGAGCTTTTGCCCCATACCGTCTGCCTGCCCAACGCAACCCACACCCATAATTCCGTCTACGAGGGTCGTACGATGAATGCACAACAACAAAAAATGTCACCGGTTGCGCTGGCGGTGATTTCCATTCTGAGCGCGCCCTTGGCGTCGGCGACCGATATGTTGTCCATGTCGATCGAATCCGAAACCATGAAGGCCGCTACCTGCGATGACTACAATGTCCGTGTCATTGCCTATCTGCCAGCGGGCGAAGTCGCCACGGTAGACAGTTCCATTACACTCAGCCCGACGGACGGCAGCGCGCCTATCGTCGTAAACGATAGCTTCGCGATCACCACGACCGATCCAACCGGTTTGTTCCGCGAATATTTCACCCGCCTGTGGAATCAGACGCTGAATGGCACCTATGTCGTTTCCGGCCAAGCCACACTGCGCGGCTACAACACTGTGCCGATCGATGTATCGCAGATCGGCCTGCTCGAATGCACTGTGACCTGCACCGGCACCCTCGGCGACTATGTGTGGCTGGACAGCGATCGCGATGGCATCCAGGACAGCACCGAAGCAGGCCTCAACGGCGTGATCGTCAGCCTGCAAGACAGCAACGGCACTATCGTCACCACGACGACTATGACCGGTGGCCCGGACAACAAGCCCGGTTACTACCAGTTCCCGAACCTGTGTCTGGGTCAGTACACCGTTTCGGCCGACGCCAACCCGCTGGGCATGAACCTGGTGCCGACGATTATCGGCAATGCCCCCGGCATCGCCGACGACAGCAACGAGCCGGCCGGCACCCTGGTCACTCTGGCGACCAACGACGCCTCGGACCAGACCATCGACTTCGGTTATGTCACACCCAAGCTGGACGTCGGTACCGGTACCCCCGGTTATTGGAAAAATCATTCGGAAGCTTGGCCGGTGGAATCGATCACCATCGGCGGCGTCACCTATCCCAAGGCCACGGCTATCTCGTTGATGAGCCTCGCCGAGGGCAATGCTAAGAAGGCCGATAAGACCATCACGATGTTCAAGGCCTTGGTTGCTGCCAAGCTGAACGTCGCACTCGGCACCGAAGCCAGCTGCATTAATCAGACGATCGAAAATGCCGATGACTGGATGGCCACCTACGGGCCAGTGCGCAGCCAAGTGCTGGCCAGCAGCCAGGCCTGGGTGATGGGTTCGCCATTGCATGCGCAGCTGGATGACTACAACAACGGTCGTCTGTGTGCGCCGCACCGCGATTCGCTCGCGCAATAAGCAACGAAAGTTGCGGTAAACAAAAGCGGGGATGCATTGCATCCCCGCTTTTTTATTTCATCGAAGAATGTTCAGCGGTCGTATTCCGGTGTCGCCTTGATGCGATGGATACTGAGATCGGCGCCCTGATATTCCTCTTCCTGACTCAGGCGCAGGCCCATCACTGCTTTGAGCGTGCCATAGATCGCAAAGCCACCGGCCAGAGCGATCGCCACGCCAAGCAGAGTACCGACCACCTGCGCGCCGAAGCTGACACCGCCCAAACCGCCCCAGAACTGGCTGCCGAAGATACCGGCGGCGATCCCGCCCCAGGCGCCGCACAAGCCGTGCAGCGGCCACACACCGAGTACGTCGTCGATCTTCCACCGGTTCTGCGTCAGCGTGAACAACCACACGAACATCGCACCGGCGACACCGCCGGTCAGTAAGGCGCCGAGCGGATGCATCACATCCGAACCCGCGCAAACAGCGACCAATCCGGCCAACGGACCGTTGTGTACGAAACCCGGATCGTTACGACCTGCAACCAACGCGGCTAGCGTCCCACCGACCATGGCCATCAATGAATTCACGGCCACCAGACCACTGACCGCATCGATGGTCTGTGCCGACATCACGTTGAAACCGAACCAACCCACAGTGAGAATCCACGCACCCAAGGCCAGGAATGGGATATTGGACGGCGGATGTGCGTACACCGCGCCATCCTTTCCATAACGCCCGTGACGTGAGCCCAGCAGCAGCACCGCGGTAAGTGCCACCCAGCCTCCCATGGCGTGGACAACGACCGAACCGGCGAAGTCATGGAAACGCGCGCCGAACTGCGCCTCGATCCAGTCCTGCACGCCCCATTGACCGTTCCAACTGATACCTTCGAAAAACGGATAGACCAGCGCGACCAAT
This sequence comes from Gammaproteobacteria bacterium, assembly GCA_016214925.1. Lineage (GTDB taxonomy): Bacteria > Pseudomonadota > Gammaproteobacteria > Thiohalobacterales > Thiohalobacteraceae > JAHJQQ01. The sequence continues at coordinate 35,875 of JACRMO010000110.1, read as the reverse complement.
AAGAAGGTCGCGATCAATTGCGGATGAAACCGCGCCCGCTCCGCGATACCGCCCGAGATGATCGCCGGGATTGCCGCCGCGAAAGTCAGCAGGAAGAAGAATTTGACCAGGTCATAACCGTTCTTGTCCGTCAGCGTCTCGGCGCCCCGCAGGAAATCCACGCCATAGGCAACACCATAGCCGACGAAGAAATATGCAATGGTCGAAACGGCGAAGTCGCAGATGATCTTGACCAAGGCGTTGACCTGATTCTTCTCACGCACCGTGCCGAGCTCCAGAAAGGCGAAGCCGGCATGCATGGCAAGCACCATAATGGCGCCCAGTAGAATAAAGAGAACGTCAGTTCCCGCTTGTAGTGTCTCCATAACGACCCCTCATAAGTGATGGCGTGCGCAAACCCGGCGCATAGTAAGCAGAAACCGCGCCCCGATCTACAACCCGGTTTGTTTGGCCGCCGTCCACAGGCGATCCAGGGTTTCGGCATCCAGAATCCGGGGGTCTGGGGCTGCTGCCGTGGCTGCCAAACTGGCCTCGACATGGCCGACACGCGCCTCGAAGCGCGCGTTGGCCGCGCGCAAGGCACCTTCGGGATCGACGTCCAAATGACGTGCGAGGTTTACGCAGGTAAACAGCAGATCGCCGATCTCCGCGCTCAATGCGGCTTGATCGTCAGCCGTGCGTGCTGCCTCGACCTCGGCGATTTCTTCATGCAGCTTGGCGAGCACACCTTGGTGATCCGGCCAGTCCAAACCGATGCGCGCGGCGCGACGTTGCAATTTGGCGGCGCGGGTCAACGCCGGCAAGGCCAGGGGCACGCCATCGAGCACACCGTGTCGTCCTTGCTGTACACGTTCCGCACGTTTGTGCACCTCCCAGGCCAGGGTCTGCGCCTCGGCATCGGCGATCTCCACATCGCCGAACACATGTGGATGGCGCCGTTCGAGTTTATTGCCGATGGCCGCAGCCACCTCCGCGAAACCGAACCAGCCACGCTCTTCGGCCATGCGCGCATGAAACACCACTTGGAATAACAAATCGCCGAGTTCATCGCAGAGTTCATCGGGACGTTCGCGTTCGATGGCATCGACGACTTCATAGGCTTCTTCCAAGGTAAAGGGCGCGATACTGCGGAAATCCTGGGCGCAATCCCAGGGACAGCCGCCGTCCGGATCGCGTAGGCGGCGCATGATGTCCAACAGACGTTGCAGCGCTGCTGCGCTGTCCTCGGCTTTTGGCATGGTTTCAATTCTCCTTTTCTATGTCACCCTTGTGGTGGCATCGCACCAACGTCTGCGTAGCGATACCACTCGACGAAAGTCGCACACTTGACCTCGCCTTCCGCGGGCGCCCAGGTCGCGAAGTCTTTATCCGAGAGTGCGTGATAGGGGCCTTCCTTGAGCTCAAACACAATGCAGGGCTCCAGCGCGACCAGGGCATGCCAGGTATCGACGGGCAATTCGGCACCGAATACCGGCCCCTGTGCGGATAATTCCTGACGTTCGACGATCCGCCCGGTGTCATCGAACACAAGAATGGCCAGCCGTCCACGCAGCGCGAGAAACAGTTCCCAGCGCGGTGGCGTGCGATGTCGATGCGGACGTACATAAGTGCCTGGTTGCAGGGCATTGAAGAATCGCTGCACCGGTGCATCCAACGTGGGATGGATATTGTGATTGGCGCGCTGACGCGGTGCGGCAGCGGCCGTCTGCATTAAAGCGGTCAACATAGTCTGATCCAAATGCTTCATCGACGTCTCCCAAGTATCGATGGCGCACAGATCAACACGCGTGGCCAATCAGGTCAACTGTGATAGCCAAGAAACAAACGGGCCGCGTCTTGCGACACGGCCCGTCCGTGATATACCGACTGACTTAGACTGAAATCAGGCGACAGCTTTCTTGTCCGCTTCCTGATGATAGGCCACAACCTTTTCGACTTCGACCTTGGAACCGAGAACGACCGGCACCCGCTGGTGCAGATCATTGGGCTGCAAGTCCATGATGCGCGCGGTGCCGGTGCTGCTGGCGCCGCCGGCCTGCTCGACGATGAAGCTCATCGGATTGGCCTCATACATCAGGCGCAGCTTGCCGGTCTGGCCCTTGGCTTTGAGTTTGCTGTCCAGCGGGTACATGAAAATACCGCCGCGGGTCAGAATGCGGTGCACCTCGGCGACCATCGAAGCGACCCAGCGCATATTGAAATCCTTCTTGCGCGGACCTTCCTTGCCTTCGATGCACTCGTCGACATAACGCTTGATGGGCACATCCCAGAAACGCTGGTTGGACATGTTGATGGCGAACTCCTGGGTGTCGGCCGGGATCTTCATATCGGAGTGCGTCAGGATGAATTCGCCGATGGAGCGATCCAGCGTGAAACCGTTTACGCCGTGACCGGAGGTCATCACCAACATGGTAGTCGGTCCGTAGATCGCATAACCGGCGCAGACCTGCTGGGTACCGGGTTGCAGGAAGTCCTCGACCTTCGGCTCCTTCACACCCTCCGGGCAACGCAGGATGGAGAAAATGGTGCCGACCGAGACGTTGACGTCGATGCTCGACGAACCATCCAACGGATCGAACAGGATGAGATATTTGCCCTTCGGATACATGGCCGGGATCGACAGCGGATCGTCCATTTCTTCGGAGGCCATGCCGGCAAGATGGCCGGTCCATTCCAGCGAGTTGATCATCACATCGTTGGAAATGATGTCGAGCTTCTTCTGCGTTTCGCCCTGCACGTTTTCGGTGTCGGCGGAACCGAGGATGCCGATCAGACCACCGCGATTCACCGCGCAGGCGATCTTCTTACAGGCGGTCAGAATGTCGTTGAGCAGCGAGGTGAAGTCGCCGGTGGCACCGGGGATGCGGCGCTGCTCCTCGATAATGAATTGGGTTAACGTGGTACCGTGGTCCATCGTTGAGTCCTCGATTGGCGGAGATGGCGTGGACGACTTGCGGCGCAGCCGAGACGTGCACAAACGTGATTCAAAAGGGTCGGGCATTCTATCAGAATATTCTTATATAACAAATAATCAGCCGGCCTAGCGGAGCTAACCCTATGTCTTCCCAGTTCTTTACATCCAGTACACTGCTGATTGTCCTGGCTTGGTCCGCCTATGGCGCACTGCACTCCCTCCTGGCATCGCATCGGCTCAAGCACTGGATTGTTTCGGCGTGGCCAGGGTCTGCACGGCATTACCGGCTGAGCTACAACCTGTTGGCCACCGGCTTGCTGATCCCGTTGCTGGCGATGACCGAATGGGCGGCAGACGATTGGTTGTGGCGATGGCAAGGCGCTTGGGCCTGGGTCGCGCACGCGGTAACTGGAATGGTGCTGCTCGGTTTTGCCTGGAGCAGTCGCGCCTACGACATGCGCGAATTTTTGGGTTTGGGTGCGGGCCAGTCGGTACAACCCTCGCAGTTCGGCCTCTCGTCACTGCACCGCTGGGTGCGTCATCCCTGGTATGCACTGGGTCTGGTCTGGCTGTGGACCCGAGACATGGATAGTGCGCGGCTTGCCGCAGCACTGACTATCAGCATTTACATCTGGATAGGCGCGTATCTGGAAGACATCAAATTGGAACGCGAGTTAGGCGACCGCTATCGTGACTACCGCGTCCGGGTACCAGGACTGCTACCCCGCCCGTGGCGCGTACTGGACCGCTCTGAGTTTGAACGGTTGCGCCACGGGTAATCTCGAATTAGCGCGCGCCGTCGAGCGCCTCGATCACTTGATCTTCCAACTGAATGCGATCGGCCAGCAATTCGCCCAGTTGCGACAGATCGTCAGCGAGATTGCCGATACGCGTTTCCAGGGGTGCAACATCGTAACGATCGTTGAAATCCAAGATGGCGTCGGTGGTCGCCGAACCGCCGCACCATCTCTTCGGTCTGATCGCCGGCTTTGTAAGGCCGGTTGCTGGCCAGATCGGAATACAAGGCCAGGGTCTCATTGCGTGATGTCACCAAGCCCGCCATGCGTTCCTTGGAACGGGCGCGACGATCGGTGTTGGTTGGTTGTTCGGATGCCATGCGCTGTTGCCCCTCGTTGCCGTTGTTGATCTGCGCGTGCTGCCGTGGACAGCGCCGAAGTGCTCTGTATGCCACCCGTGCGGCCCACACACCGCCTGCCCGGGAGTATACGTTCGGCGACGTAATCTTGTCGCTATCTCTGCATCAACGCCCTGAAGAAACCATAGAATACGGGATAATTTGATGATGTAAATAGAGTTTTAGGTGATAGGCCTGAATATTGCTGTGGCTAGTCGACAATCCCAAACAAATCACAACGGAGGGACCGTCGATGCTACCGATTGCCATCCAGCGGTTTTTGGATACTCAGAACGCTGCCGTCCAGCTGCTGCACCACCCGCCCACCGAAACCCTGACCCAAGCCGCACGGGTCTGTGGCATTCGTGAATCCCAACTGATGCGCGCGCTTGTCTTGATTGATGCCCAGGGCCCCCTGATGGCGATCCTGCCCAGCAACCACCTCCTGGATTTCGATGCGCTGTGTACCTTGCTCGGCCGAGAACTCGAGCCCGTGCCCGCCAGTCAACTGCACGGCATCTTCGACGATTGCGAGGCGCATTGTTGCCCACCTGTCGGCGCGGCCTACGGTCTGGACGTCATCATCGATGCCGTTTTGCTGGAGGAAGACACCCTGTATCTGGAACCCGGCAGTCATTCGCTGTTGCTGTGCATATCCCGCGATGAATTCACGCGCCTGCAACGCAATCCGCGCATCGGCCATTTCTCTCATCCCGTAAGTGCGCTACAACGCGACAACTCCGCGGCGTCGCTGAGCAAGACTATCGAACAATTCACGCCAGCGCGTATCAAGCGCCGCGTCGAGGAATTCCATGAACTGCCGGCGCTGCCGGGCACGGCGTTGGCCATCCTCGATCTTGCCAGCAATCCACGCGCGAATGCGGCCGATCTCGGTAAAGTCATCGAGCAGGACGCGCCCTTGGCCGCCCGCATCCTGCGCTACGCCAATTCATCGCTGTATGGGTATCCAGGCAAGATCAAAGATCTCAAGAGCGCAATTGCGCGCGTGTTGGGATTCGACTTCGTGCTGAATCTGGCACTCGGCATTACTGTCGGCAAATCATTGCGCGTGCCTGCCGACGGGCCGCTCGGACTGGATGCCTTCTGGCGTCATTCGGTGCATTCCGCCGCATTGGTCGAACGTCTATCGCAGATGATGCCGGCGGATAAACGGCCGCGCCGAGGCACGGCATATCTTGCGGGATTGTTGCACAACATGGGTATGCTGCTGCTCGGCCATGCCTTCCAGGCCGAATTCTTTCTGCTCAACCGCTATCTCGACGCCAATCCGGGTGTGCCAGTCGAAACCATCGAGAAGTACGTGCTCGGTGTCGGCCACGATCAGATCGGTGCCTGGCTGCTGGCCGCCTGGGGTCTGCCGGAGGAATTGGTCACCGCCGCACGTCATCATCACGATGAAAACTACTGGGGCGACCACGCCGCCTATTCGCAATTGGTCCTCATCGCCGACCGTCTGTTGGCTCGTTGCGGTTTAGGCACGACAACAGTCACCGAGCTTCCGACCACCAGTCTGGAGAAGCTGGGACTCGATGCCGCCAAGGTCATCGCCGCCAGTGAGGCCCTGTGGGCAGGTAACATCGAGCTCGACGAACTGGCACGTATGGTCGCCTGAGCTAAAACCCGCGATAACGTAACAGATCAAGCCCTCAATCCGTGTCCGGGATAAATCCCGGACACAAAAATACACATCCCTCCATTTCAGCCTTATACGCCTGAATTTCCTAGATTTGCTTCCCTCGCAGGAAACGTGTGGTCTGCCCAACCGGGTCATCTACACGGGATAAAGCTTGACTAAAAAACTGAACAATCGCTAGAATTCCCTACCATACAAGTCAGGATTACCTGGCTTGGCCAACACCCCAACGAACTAGTGCGAGGTTAGCCATGAAACTTTCGACCAAAGGCCGTTATGCGATCACCGCCATGATGGAGCTGGCATTGCGCCACAAGCAAGGACCTGTGACCTTGGCCGACATCTCCGTCGAACAATCCATTTCCGTTTCCTATCTCGAACAACTCTTCGCGCAGCTGCGTAAACAGGGATTGGTCACGGGCCTGCGCGGCCCCGGCGGCGGTTATTGCCTGCGTCGGCCGGCCAGCGAAATCAGCATCGCCGATATCCTCCGCGCGGTCGATGAAAGCTTGGAGTCCATCGCGCAACCCAGCACGGCCGTGCCCGTTGCCGTCGCGCCCCGCGGCCAGAGTCTGCTGTTGTGGGATCAGCTCAGTCATCAGATCTACGACTATCTGGACAGCATCAGTCTGGCCCAGGCCATAACGCTGAAAGATGCAAGCGCCGGCACCAATGCAGCTCTGCTCACCAGCAGCTTGCAGCGTAGCGCCGCGTAATTCATAGTCCGCCGTCTCCTCCATAACTATGCCGGGGCTTGCCCCGGCTTTTTTATTTGTATGCGCAAGCTCACTGACCGCGGCGTCCAAATTTACGCGGCCCATGACGAAGAAGGTCGGCTGGAAATCTTCGATCGGGACGGTGTCCGCTCGTTGTACTTCGACAGCGGCGCCTGCCAAAGCAGCCTGCGCCTCAACGCGCCGACGACCCTGGTATTGGCTTACACCCGCAGTATGCTTGCGGCCTTACTGTTCCGACCTGAGCCGCGCCGAATCCTGCTGATCGGACTCGGCGGCGGCGCACTCGCGCGCTTTCTGCTGCAACATCGACCCGCTGCACAGCTCCATTGCGTTGAAACACGATCCAGCGTCGTTACACTGGCACACGATTTCTTTCACCTACCGTCAGCACCCCATTTACATATGCATATCAACGACGGTGCCGCCTTCTTGCGGCGTTGCGGAGATCAAGAATTCGACATGATTCTGGTGGACGCCTTCGACGGCGGCGGCATCCATCCCAATGTCTGCGCACCTGAGTTTCATACGGATTGCCGCCGTGTACTGACAGAAGGTGGCGTGTTATCGGTCAATCTCTGGAACACGCCGGAAGCGCCCTGCAAACCGCTGCTCGACGCGATCGAGCAAGGTTTTGGCGGACAAATCCTGCAATTGCCGGTGGAAGAACGCGCCAATCTCATCGCCCTGGGCCTGGACAAGCCGCGGACTCAACAGGACCTCAAACTGCTGCGGGAATCGGCACAGCAGCTCACCGAAACCTTGGGCCTGGATTTCACGAAACAGCTGCGCAGCCTGCGACATCGCAACAGCGCCGTGCTGCGACGCGGCATCACGCCGCGGCCGGACAGCCTTAGTCGGACGATACGTCGCTGAAATCGTAATCCAACGCGGTATCCGGTTCCTGCAGGAAATTACCTTGGATGAAATGCACGCCACACTGCCAGAGCGCCGCCAGACTCGCCGCATCCTCGACGAACCCCGCAATCACCATGGCGCCTGTCGCACTGGCCTGCTGGAGGATACCGCGCAAAGTGTCGCGGTCGGCGGGATTGCGCACCAGGCTGTGGACGAACGCGGCATCGATCTTCACATAATCGACCGTCACATGGCTCAGCAGTTGCAAAGCGTCCAGGCTGGCGCCGAAATGCTCCAGGGCGATACCGCAACCCAGACTGCGCAGGCGCGCAAACATCAGGCCCGCCACGCGCACCGACAGCGCAACGTCCGCTTCCATGCACTCGAACACCAGTTGCCGTGGATTCACCGCGGACGTCGTCAGATTGTGTTCGAGCCAGGCGCCGAAATCGGGATCGTGCAACGATTCGGCGGCCAGTTTGATGAAGAACACCGTCTTGGCGCCCGATGCGGTACGCTGCCGCAACTGTTCGAGCATCGCCCGCACGACCCAGCGGTCGATGTCCTGAACCAGACCTTCGACGCGCGCCACATCGAGGATCCGTGCCGCCGTGATCTCGCGTCCCTGCGGATCGCGCATGCGCAATAGCACGTCGTAGCGTTCAACCTGCTTGCCACGCAAACCGGCAATCGGCTGATACAGACAATAGAAACCATCGTTGGCCAACGCTTCGCGCAACAACGCGGCACAACGCATATGCTGCTCATGGGCCGCCACATCGTCTGCCGCCTCACGAGGCAATTGCACGCGGTTGCCACCGGCATCACGAGCAGTGTCACACGCCAATGCTGCCGTGCTCAGCCAGTCCTGCCCGGTTGCATGGCGCACATCCAGCGGCGCCACGCCCACGCTCAGCGTCATGGACACCGATTCCTGCTCGGCGTTGAATACGCTGGCGGCCACGGCTTGACACAGCGCGTTGGCAAGATCGTGCGCGGCGACCACATCCATGTCCAGCAACAAGGCGCAGAAACTACCTTCGGATAGATGCGCGAGGCGGCTCGCCCGACCCAAGCGATCCTTGATCCGCGCCGCAAGATCCGCCAGCAACAAATCTGCGATGGAGATACCGAGCCGATCGCGCAAGTCCCGATATTGATCGGCCTCGCAGTACACCAACACCGCCTTCGGCATACCGCTGCGCAGCTCCGTCAGATGCCGTTCGAGATGTCCAAGGAACGCGCGTTGATTCAACAACCCGGTCAACGGATCCTGCTGGCCGAGGAAGTGCATTAGACGCATCAACGCCCGCGCGCGACCGACCCGATGGGAGACCGCGGCGACCAGTTGCGCCGGCTTGATCGGCTTGAGCAGGAACAAATCCGCGCCCTGACTCAGCGCGGCATTGTGTTTGGCGGGATCGTTGTCGCTCGACAGGAACAAAATGGGGAGCGCGTAATACGCCGGTTCCTGGCGAATCAGTTGCATCAGTTCGATGCCAGTGCATTCCGGCAGATGCAAGTCCATCAGGATCAGATCCGGCTGGAACTGATGCAGCACCTGTAGAATCTGTAACGGCCTGGGCAGCACCTGCGTGCCGAAGCCCGCTTGCTGCAGCACCAGCGCATAGGCATTGGCCAGCTGTTCCTCGTCTTCGACGATCAACACTTTGTAATGGGTTGTCTGTCGTTGCAGGAGTTCGTCAACGCGGCGGAACAGTTCATCGAAATCCACGGGCTTTGGAAAGAAGCCCAGGCCACCGGCACGCACCGCAGCAAGCCGCGCGACCAGATCGGTGCGCGTGGACAGGAAAATCACTGGAATATCCGTGCCGAACTCCGAACGCAAGCCATCGACCGCCTCGATGCCGGCCAACCTATCCTGCGTCGACTGCACATCGGCCAGTATGATCTCCGGCGCCCGGCGCTGCATGGCCTGACGCAGCTCCGCCGGCGTCGTGAACCAACTCACGGCATAGCCGTAATGACTCAATCGCAGGGCCAACAGCTCGGCCTCGCGGGTATCCGGTTCCAGCACATAGATGCGTTGGGCATCCCCGGCTCGCGGAACCTCGGCAAGCTCCGGCGCAAGCGCCGTTACGACGGGTGGCTGTGGTGGCGGTAATGAGGGTTCGCTCGCCTGCGAGGCCAGAATCGCGCGCGCCAACCGTTGCAGAATGCCTTTCACCTGGCCGCGTTCGACTTCCGGCGGCGCGACTAACCGGCACTGCAAAACTTCGAGTTGCTGTTCCAGCCGCCGGGCGATCTGCGCGATCTCGGTCAAGGCCTCCGCTTTGGCCGTGACCAGGATGTCATGCGCCAGCCGATGGATCAGCTCCAGAACCTGTGGTTCCCATTTGACGAACAGGAGTTTCTGCCAGAGGGTTTGAATATGCGCCAGCTTGCGCGGCATCTCCAGCAGCGCGGCCTGACCGGATTCACCGGGCAAGGTATCGAACGGGGCGTTCTCCGGCGCCGACATCAGAAGCTACTCCACAAAGTCACAACACTGCCTGCATATCGACCCCAAACGGGGTTCTCTGAACCAAGGTCGCCGCCTGCCGCAGCTATATTTCCGCCCGCCCGATCCGTACACTGCCGGCCACTTCAACCCGCGGATCACACCATGCCCTTGCCGGATATGCTGGCGTTCATCGGACTCGCCGCCCTGGGCAGTTTCGTCCAGGCGTTGAGTGGTTTCGCCTTGGGTCTGATCGTGTTGGGTTGCGTCACGCTGTTGCAGTTGGCGCCCATTCCCTTCACAGCGGCGGTCATCAGTATGATCTCGCTGGTCACTGGCAGTTGGGTGTTGTCGCAGCACCCCAGCAATATCCAGTGGCGCAGCGTCGCCTGGACCGTTGCAGGACTGATACCCGCCGTCGGACTCGGCCTGGCCCTGCTGGCACACCTGGACACCCAACTTCCAGGCCTGCTGCGGCGACTGCTCGGGCTGGTGATCCTGAGCGCCGGTCTGCTGTTGATGCTGCGCCCACATCCACATGCCCAACCCTCCGGCCGCCTCACCACGCTGCTCAGCGGCATTGCCGGCGGCCTGCTTGGCGGCCTGTTCAGCACCGCCGGTCCGCCGGTCGTGTTCCATCTCTACCGGCAACCCTGGACGCTGTCCGCCATCCGCTCCACCCTGCTCGCGATTTTCGTCATCAGCACGCTGGTGCGCATCGGTTGGCAGAGCACGCGTGGCGAACTGCATTGGCCGATGATCGAAGTAGCCCTGTATTGCACGCTGCCGGTGCTGCTGGCCGCGCACTGGGGCGCACATATCGCGCCGCGCATCGCGCCACAGCGCATGCGTCAACTCGCCTTCGGCCTGTTGGCACTGTCCGGCATCGGCCTGCTGCTGCCGGCACACAACGATTTGGGTACACTACCGCGAACCGATCAGAGTCTTGACGATGCACGATCTGCTGCAACTCTACCCGCCCCCGACCATCGGTCTGCCGTTGGCGCGGCTGTATCTGGATCACCCGCTGCACCGGCTCGTCGATGACGCGACACCGCTGGTCTACAGCAACTTCATCACCAGCCTCGATGGCCGTATCGCCCTGCCACGCCCCGGTCAAGCCTCGCACGGCGTACCCGCGGCGATCGGCAACGCGCGCGATTGGCGACTCTACCAGGAACTCGCCGCGCAATCCGATCTGCTCATCACCAGCGCGCGCTACTTCCGCCAGTTCGCGACCGGCGAGGCGCAAGACACGTTGCCGGTCGGCAACGACGAACGCTTCGCTGATCTGCGCACTTGGCGTTTGGACCAAGGGCTGAGCGCGCAACCCGATATCGCCGTGTTCAGCGCGAGTCTGGATATTCCACACGCGGCCCTGAATATCTACCGCGCGCGCCGCGTGCATGTGCTCACCGGCACCGACGCCGACCCTGCTCGGATGGCCGCCTTGCGTGCGCAGGGTGTCGAGGTGCACGCCGCGGGGGGCGGCACGAACGCGGAAGGCGGTCCTGCCATCCGGGTGCTGCAAAACCTGGGTTATCGGCGCATCTACGTAATCGCCGGTCCGTCGGTGTTCTACACCCTGGTGCGTGCCGGCGTGCTGCAACGGCTGTATCTCACCCTGGCGCATCGGATTCTCGGCGGCGAAGACTTCGACAGTCTGACCTGGGGCTCGGAACTGCATCCTGCACCGCAACCGCGGTTGCGTTCGTTGTTCTACGACGCCTATGCGCCAGACGACGCCGGTCAATTGCTGGCCTGTTACGACTTCCCCGAATCCGCCGGGCCTTAGTCCATTCCCGCTTCCCGCAACTCGTAGGCACGTTGCGCCAGCAGCGCCGCGCGCACCTGCGCCAACGGCACGACAGCACCGCGATCGATGCCTTCGCAGCGCGAAGCTTCGGCGCGCCACGTCGCCTTGCTGCGCAGCACCTCGGGCCAGAACGGATAGGTACGGCATTGGGTCGGCCGCGCGGCATACACCCGGCAACGGCCCTGTGCATCCAGAAAACCACAGCGCCCCGCGCTACCCAGCCGCACCGTGAGTTCACCGCTGTCCAGACGTTTGAGATAACGCCGCCGGAACCACTCCTTGCTCAACGCCAGCACGGCGCGGATACGTTCCGCCTCGGCCGTATTCAGGAAGACATGATAGTCACCGCCCCCCGCGCAACAGCGACCGCATTGGGTACACTCGAAATGCAGTTTTTCGGTCTCGTGCAACATGCGTATTCCTAAAGAAGGTCTGATCAATGCGTCATTCCGGCTTACGCGGGAATCACAGCACATGGAATATTCGGAGCTTCGCCAATCCGGTGAACCGGGCCGAGCAGTTGAACTTCAGCGTATCCCCTGTGTATGGTAGCGCGAAGCGTTGCCCGACTGGAGACCTCTGCTGAACACCCGCCAACCCATTTATCGAGGCAGCGTCGTGGATCTCGGCATGGAGCCCGTCACCCTGCCCGATGGTCGCACGCTCGAACTCGAGGTCGTGCGGCATCCCGGCGGTGCGGCGGTCGTCGCCCTCAATACGCATAATGAAATCTGCCTGCTACGCCAATACCGGCATGCTGGCGGCGGTTGGCTGTGGGAACTGCCGGCCGGCAAACTCGAACCCGGCGAACCGGCGTTGACAACGGCGCAACGCGAACTCGAAGAAGAAGCCGGCCTACACGCGGCGCACTGGCAAGCGCTCGCCCAAGTGCTGACCACACCGGGTTTCTGCGACGAGGTGATCCATCTGTTCCTGGCGCGTCAGCTGCACAGTGTGCCCGCGCGGCATCAGGAACACGAATGCATCGAAGTGCATTGGTTCCCTTTCAATACCGCACTCGCCATGGCACAGCGCGGCGAAATCCTCGACGCCAAGACCCTACTCGGCCTGTTCTATACCGCCAGCCGCGGCACTGGCCCTACTCCCTGACAAAGGACGGACATGACGAACAATCCCATTCTGGAAAGTCTGCCCACCCGCCTCAGCGAAGAAGCCACCCGATTTCTCAACGACTATGGCCGCCGCCATCAATACAAAACCGGCGAGGTGGTGGTCCGCGAAGGCGCGCCCTGCGATGCGGTGTATATTGTGTTGACCGGCCGTGCCCGCATCATCAAAAACGACGCCACCGGCAACAGCAATGTCATTGCCATCGCCGAGAAGGGCTCGATCATCGGCGAGATGGGTGTGTTCATGGATTTGAAGCGTTCGGCCAGCATTCTCAGCGACGGCCCGCTCACCCTGCTGGAATTGGCCAACGCGGATTTCGCCACGGCGCTCCAGCATTTCCCGGCGCTGAGCGTGCGCATGCTGCGTTCGCTGTCGGTGAAGCTCAACGACATCAATCAGCGTCTAGTCGACGCCCTGCAATGCCAGCATATGCTGTATGTGGGGATGCGCCTGTTGGCGCAGCAGGCCAACGACGGCGGCAACGGACAAACGCTGAAACTCAACTTGGCGAGTTTGAGCGAACAGGCGGGATTGCAAACCCTGGATATCACCAATGCGCTGCTCAGCTTGCAGCGCTTGAATCTGATCGGCGATCTGCATTTCGCCGATGGCGATCACGCGCGCTGTCGGCTGCATACCCCGGAGCTGCGCGCGTTTCTGGATAGCGGCGCGCGCGAGGACTGAACCCGCGCACACCGCCCGATCGAGTTACGGCAGCTTGAAGCGCGCGACCACCGTTTGCAGCTGCTCCGCCAGACCACCCAGCTTTTCGCCCGCACTGGACGTCTGCGCGGCATCGTCGGCGGTCTGCACAACCACCTGACTGATATTGACGATGTTGCGATTGATCTCTTCGGCTACCGCGCCCTGTTCCTCGGAGGCGCTGGCGATCTGCGTCGACATATCGTGGATGGTCGATACCGCGGCACGGATGCTGTCCAGTGAACGGCCTGCCTGACTCGCCTGCGTCACGCTGGCCTCGGCCTGACTGCGCCCTGCATGCATGACGCGCACAGCTTCCTCCGCGCCCTGCTGGAGTTTCTCGATCATCTGTTGGATTTCCTGAGTCGACGCCTGGGTACGCTGCGCCAGCGTGCGCACCTCGTCGGCGACCACCGCGAAACCGCGCCCTTGATCACCGGCGCGCGCCGCCTCGATAGCCGCATTCAGCGCCAACAGGTTGGTCTGCTCGGCGATGCCGCGAATCACATCGAGCACCGCGCCGATGTTGTTGCTGTCGGTTTCCAGACGACCGATCACGTCCGCACCCTTACGCACGTCGTCGGCCAATTTGCCGATCAACGCAATGGTCTGTTTGACTTCCCGGCTGCCATTACCGACTTCTTCTTCCGCCTGACTCGCCGCGGCTGCCGCCGCCGTATTGCGCGCGACTTCATGCACCGTGGCGGTCATTTCATTCATGGCAGTCGCGACCTGCTCGGTTTCGCTGTGCTGTTGCTGCACACCCAGACTGGTGTGCTCGACAATCGCGTTCATGGTTTCGACCGCCACATTGATCTGGTGGCTCACGTTGGCGATATCCTGGATCCGATGTGTGAGTTTGCCTTGTAGGGCGACGATAGCCGCACTCAGCAAGCCGACCTCGTCCTGGTGACCCGTCTGCGGAATCTGTCCGGTAAGATCATTATCCGCGATGCGCAGTGTCGCGTCGGTCAGAGCGCGCAACGGGCGAAGTGCGCTGATCAGCAACCACACGCCGCCTAACATGATACCACCACCAAACAACGCCAGCAGCGTGATATTGCGACTGGCCATGCCTGCCGATGCGGAGGTCTGCGCCAACATCGCGGAACTGTTGTCGACGGCGCTCGCGCACAATTCATCGACCCGTTCAGTGATTGCACTGGCTGCGGCATCGAATTCGCCCATCTTGGCATTGCCAGCAGGCGGTCCGAGATCGACATAGGCCTTGGCCATGCGTTTGCCCTTGGCATAATAGGCTTCCAGACGCACGCCCAGGTCGGTATACAAGGCATCGTTCCCCGCATCCAGGGCCGCAAGATCGATCAGGCTCTGCTTGGCTGCGAGATAATGTTTTTCGGCATTGGCAAAACCGTCGTTCAGGCCATCCTGCCCGCGTGTCGCGCTGATGTCCTGCAAAAATTGCTGGATCTGTACGATATGGAGGCGCAATTCCCTCGATGGTCCGGGTGGCGTGCAGCGTTACCGTCACCACCGCCGTCACGCAGACAACCAGCAACAGCGCGAGGATCTGCGCCTTTTTCAAGAGGGTGATATTGCTCAGCATGGCGTCTCCTTTGCCCGGTGACAGGACACATCTCTGTCCCAAGTTGGCGACAGCGGAGACTGATTCTTGAGGTTTTAAGGTCACCAGGACGTCAGTTGACCTCGGTCAATAACGCCCGCAGCTCCGGCACACAGGAGCCGCAATTCGTGCCCGCCTGGAGCTGGGCTCCGATGGCCTCGACCGAGGTCAGACCCTGCTGTCGGATGGCCTCGACCAGGGTGTTGCGGCCGACATTGAAACAGGCGCAGACGGTACGGCCCCGATCCGTTTCGCCCCGCGGCGGCTTGCCGCTGAGCAGGCTGGCGCGTTGCGCGGGTTCGAGTCCCTCCAGGTCGAACAAAGCCGCCAGCCAGTCGCGTGGCGGCAATTCGTTACCTTGACCGATGAACACACAGCTCTCCAGCCGTCCGGATACCAACCGCGCGCCGCGATAACGGTGGGCGGCCTGATCGAAGTATTCCGTCCACTCCACGCGTTCGTCGGCGGCACACAACAATTCCCGCGCACAGCGCGCCCAATCGGCCGCCAGTTCCGTGCCGGCGATTTCATAGCGCCAGAAGCCGTTGCCTTTGGCGCACGCCCAGTAATCGGGATGCCGCAATGCCAAGCTCCGGCGGGAAAGCAGAAAGCCGTACCAACTCGCCACATAGGGTCGCACGCGCACCGGTGTGAACTTGAACTCGGGTTGGCCGGAAAGCGGATCGGTATGCGGACCGATCAGACTGTCCACCGACGCCAGACTGGAGAACTGGTTGTTCCAGTGAATCGGCATGAACACGCTGCCGGGGCGCTGCGCACCGCTGACGCGAATCCGCGTCACCGCCCGCCCCCAGCGGCTGGTCACTTCCAGCAAGGCACCGTCGCGCAATTCATAACGCGCCGCATCGTCGGGATGTATCTCGGCATACGGCTCGATGCTGTGCGCGGACAGGCGCGGCGACTTGCCGGTGCGCGTCAGCGTATGCCAGTGATCGCGTACGCGGCCCGTGTTGAGAACGAGCGGATAATCCGCGTCGGTCGCACTCGCCGGAGCCTTGCCCGCGATGGCGATCATGCGCGCGCGGCCATTGGGCGTGAAGAAGCGCCCGTCCGCGAACAAGCGTGTGCCGGGCGTACCGACCGTGGGTCGCGGCCATTGCAGCGGTTGCAGCTCGGCATACTGCGCATCGTCCAGTCGCGCCAAAGCACCGATGTCGAAATCGCGTTGTCCCGCGTTCTCGAAGGCGGAGAGTGCCGCGTGTTCGCGGAACACCTGCGCCGCCGACGCATAGTCGAAGGCCGCCGTGAAGCCCATGCGTTTGGCGACTTCGCTGACGATCCACCAATCCGGCTGCGCCTCGCCCGCGCTCGGCAGGAAAGCGCGTTGACGCAAGATGCGCCGTTCCGAATTGGTCACCGTGCCGTCTTTCTCGCCCCAGGCCGACGCGGGCAGCAGTACATGCGCATAGGTCGTGGTGTCGGTATGTCGCACGCAATCGGAGACCACCAGGAATTCGCACTGCGCCAATGCGTCACGCACCCGGTCACTGTCGGGCAGACTGACGGCGGGATTGGTGGCCATCACCCACAGCGCCTTGATCTTGCCCGCTGCCACGGCCTCGAACATATCGACGGCCTTCAACCCGGCGCGCTGCGCGATCACCGGCGCATTCCAGAACCGCTGCACGCGGTCGGTGTGTTCGGGATTGTCCAAGTCCATATGCGCGGCTAATTGATTCGCCAAACCACCGACCTCGCGGCCGCCCATCGCATTCGGCTGACCGGTCATGGAGAACGGTCCCATGCCGGCACGGCCGATGCGACCGGTATACAGGTGGCAATTGATGATGCTGTTGACCTTGTCCGTACCCATCGAAAACTGATTGATGCCCTGCGAGTACACCGTCACCACGCGTTCGGTGCGGGCGAACAGCCGATAGAACTCCGCGATGTCTTCTACACTCAGGCCACAGCGCCGCGCAACGCTGTCGAGATCCGGCGCATCCGCGCGCGCGGCGGCTAGGGCGCCCTCCACACCGTCGACGGCGCTGTTCAGAAACAGGCTATTCGCTTCGCCCTGCGCATCGAGATAGACCAGCAGACCGTTGAACAGCGTCGCATCGGTGCCCGGAGCGATGGCCAGATGCAGATCGGCGCCATCGCAGGTGTTGGTTTTGCGCGGGTCGATGACAATGACGCGCAGATCGGAATGTTCCTTGCGCGCCTTGACGATGCGCTGATACAGAACGGGATGACACCAAGCAGCGTTGGAACCCGCCAGCACGATCAATTTGGCGCGTTCCAGGTCTTCATAGTTGCACGGCACGGTATCCGCGCCGAAAGCGCGCTTGTAGCCGGCCACCGCGGACGACATACACAAGCGGGAATTGGTGTCGATGTTGGCGCTGCCGATGAACCCCTTCATGAGTTTGTTGGCAACGTAATAATCCTCCGTCAGCAATTGCCCGGAGACATAGAAAGCCACCGCCTCCGGCCCATGTTCACGGATGACCGCTTGGAAACGTTCAGCGACATGGCCCAGCGCGGTGTCCCAGTCGGTTTGAGCGCCGTTCACCTCGGGATACAGGAGCCGGCCGTCCAGATCGACGGTCTCGCCCAGCGCGGCGCCCTTGGAACAGAGCCGGCCGAAATTGGCGGGATGATCGGGATCGCCTTTGACGGTTACGCGTCCCTCGGCGTCGACCGCGGCCGACACACCGCAACCGACACCGCAATAGGGACACGTGGTTTGTACTGCTTTAGACATGCCGTCTAGAGTACCCGCTTCAGCCGTGCCGGTTCCAGCAGGCTACCCTGCACGAAACGCCTGTAATCATCGCGCACCGAACCGTAGATGAAACGAAACCAGGCGCCCATGGCCAGGAGGATAAGCACCATGCGCAGCCAGCGCCAGGTATCCGGAAGTTCGATGAACAGCAGGAGGGTCAACGGCCAGACATACAGCAAGCCGCGCAGGCCATGCTTGGCAACGATCATGCCCGCCGCCGCGACCCGCAACAGGCGCTGACGCGGCGCGTTGTAGTTGGCGAGAAAGACCGCGCGTTCGAGATCGTTTTCAATGTCCTGCAGACGGCGCATGGCCTACACATTTCTCAATGCGTCGTCACCTGCACGCCGACCTGTGGCATCTGTGCCAGTCCCATATCGCGGGCGTGGCTCTGAAAACCGGGGTTCTTCCAGAAGAACGCGCCGGGCAGGGTGGTGGGAATGACCAGTACATAGAACAGCGCGCGGCCGATCATCGCGGCGGTGAGCACCGACAATCCGACCGTGACCCACAGTCCTAATCCGACCGCACCCACCGGTGCGGCCCCGATCAGCACGGTCAACGCGGAGGCGCTGACCGCCAGCAAGCCATTACGCGCGCGGTAGGTCTTGCCAAAGGTCGTCAGCTGCTCATGCTGCGCGGCCTGCGCCTCACCGCCCGTCGCATTGAGATAGGCCGCATGACGGTAGAGTCCAAAACCCTCCAGCAACAAACCACCCAGCATCGGTAACGCGCACAGCTGCAACAAACCCGCGTACTCGATGCCCTGCGCCGCCAACACCGGCACGAACATCAGCGCGACAGCGAGTGGCCCCAGCGTCAGCATGCTGCCGTAGAAACTGGTCAGCACCTGCCAGTGGTTCCAGAACGGCCGCGCCTGGATGCGGTAGATACGGTGCATGAAATACAGCGCCGCCGGTCCCGCGATCACCGCCAGCCAACCGCTCGCCTGGGTTGCGCCGTTCACCAACCCTTGCGGCAACCAGCCGAACAGCCCATCGGAAATTTGCGGTACACCGCTCAACACGGCATAGGCACCGAGCAGGTTGTAGAACACCGCCACCGCGGCGACCTCGCGGCTCACCGGTGAATACCTGAGATTATTGAAAGCGCGGTAGAAACGATGCGGCCGACCCAGATGCAGAGTCGAGATCACCAACGCGAAGGTCTGAATGGCGATCAAGCCGAACAATGCCACCGGATAAGCGATCGGATGTGCGGCGACCGACAGTTCGCTCAGCCCGACTAACGGACCCAGGAACAGCAGCAGAAACGCGCCCACCACTGCCTGGGTGATGAGCGTGAAAATCACCAGCGGGTCTTCGCGCGAACGTAGCTTGGCGAGATTCCACTCGGCGGGTTTATCCAGATTGACTGCTGAGGCGCTGCGATAGCGCGTTTGTCCGCCCTTCACGCCCGGATCGGGCTTGGCATTCTGATCGTCGCGCAGGTATTTCACCGGCGTGGTATCGGTACGCGTCAGTTCGCGCGGCAGGCTGCGCTTCTGTTGAAAGCGGATGTTGGGGTGGGTGATGGACGGATCGGGGAAGCCGGGGATCTGCGTTTCCAGCTGATCGCGGCCTTCCGGTGCGGTCTCGATAATGCCGAAATCCAACGCGCCGCCCAGGCAGGCCGAGGCACAAGCGGGTTTCAGACCGACTTCGAGCCGATCGACACACATATTGCACTTGGAGACATGCCCCGCGACCGGATCGAGCTGCGGCGCGTTGTATGGACACACCCAGGTGCAATAGCCGCAGCCGAAACAGATATCCGGATCCTGCAGCACCGCGCCGTATTCGGCGAACTTGGTATAGGCGCGCGTCGGACAGCCTTTGAGACACACCGGGTCGTCGCAGTGATTGCAGGCCATGGAGATATTCAGCCGCTGCACGGCCGGATAACTGCCGCCTTCCAGATAACCCACCGAACGGAATGCCAGATGCGCAGGCGTATCGTTCTTCTCCGCACAGGCCGCCTCGCAGGCATGGCAGGCGATGCAGTTATCGGCGTTGAAATAGAAGCCGTGCTGCTTGTAGCGGTTGGGATTGAGGCCGATGCCGGGATCGCCGTTGATGTTCAGGCTCTGACCCGCCAGCGACGGGTTGTCGTCGATCAGACGAATCGGTTTCCCGTAGCAATTCTTCTCCGACGTCGGTACGTCGGGGATGAAGCCGTAGGCAGGTTCGTTGTGGCGAGTCTTGTACATGTCTTGGAGAAACCTCTTTGAATCACCATAACGTAGGATGGGTGGAGGCGATTTATGCCGTAACCCATCATGTGCGTTGAAGCGTGTTATCGATGGGTTGCGCTACGCTTCACCCATCCTACATTTCATAATTCATCAATACGCCCGCGCCGCCAGATTCAGCGCCGCCGCCGCTTCCTGATCCGCAATCGGTTCGATGCGAATGGCGCATTGCTTGAACGCCGGTTGGCGAGAATGCGGATCGAGCAATCCTAAGCTGACGCGGTTGACGCACTCGTGGTAATGGAATGGCACGAACACCATGTCGCGCGGCACACGCTGGGTGCATTGCACCAACACAACGGCATCACCGCGGCGTGACACCAGGCGCGCGTAACTGCCATGCGCAATCTCCAACTCCGCCGCTGCGTCCGGGTTGATCTCCATATACGGCGTCGGGCTGAACTTGTTCTGATTGCCGATCTTGCCGGTGCGGGTGCGGGTATGGAAGTGCTCGACCACGCGACCGCTGTTCAGCCAGAAGGGATAATCCGTATCCGGGCGTTCGTTGTTGTCGATGAACGGCAGCGGAATCAACTTGGCCTTGCCGCTGGCATACTGAAACACGCCATCGCTGTACAGGCGTTGCGCGCCCTTCTCTTCGCCGTCGCGGCAGGGCCATTGCAGACCGCGACTCTGTTCGATCTTGGCGTAGGTCATGCCGGAGATATCCAGCATATTGCCCTTGGACAACTGCTTCATTTCCTCGAAGGCCCCCTCAGTGGTCTCGGGAAATTTTACCTTGCGCTCGGGATCGAAACGCTTGGCCACTTCGTTGAAGATCCAGAAGTCCGGCTTCGATTCGCCATGGGGTGGTATGACGTTGCGAATCAGATTCACGCGCCGCTCGGTGTTGGTGAAACAGCCTTCCTTCTCCGCCCACAGCGCGGCCGGCAGATAGACATGACTGTATTCATTGCACTCGACGATGGCCGGCAGAATGTCGGTCATTAACAGCCCGCGCTGCTTGGGGAAGAACTCGGGATCGACACCCCAGAACTTGGCGATGTCCTGGCGGTCTTTCTCTTTCTCCAGCGCGCGGTAACCCGGCAGGCCTGAGCAGGACGACCATTCGCGCGTGCCCATGGCATTGCATTGCCCGGTAATCGACAGGCTGGTGCCGCCGGGCTTGCCGATGTTGCCGGTGATGAGATTGAGATTGTTGATCGCGACCACGCCGTCGGAGCCGTGCGTGCTCTGATTGATGCCCATGGTCCAGATGCTCATGGCCGAACCCGCCTTGGCATACAGGCGCGCGACAGTGCGGATGCTGTCTTCGTCGATGCCGCAGATCCTCGACGCCGTGACCGGATCGTACTGCTCGACGAGCGCCTTGAAATCCTCGAAGCCCTCGGTATGCGCGCCGATGTAGTCCGGCTTGTGCAGGCCTTCCTTGAGAATCACATGCGCCAGCGCGTTCAACAACACCACATCGGTGCCGGGGCGGATCGGCAGGTGCATATCGGCGAATTGCGCCAGCATGGTCACGCGTGGATCCACCACGATGAGCGGGTATTTGCGTTGCTCGCGCGCCTCGCGCATCCGCCAGTAGATGATGGGATGCTGCTCGGGCAGATTGGAACCGAAAGCGATCAGACAGTCGGTGTGCTCGAAATCCTCATAACAACCGGGCGGGCCATCGGAGCCAAAGGAACGTTTGTAGCCGGACACCGCCGAGGACATGCACAAGGTGGTGTTGCCATCGTAGTTGTTGGTACCGATCAGACCGCGTGCGAGCTTACCCAGGGTGTAGAACTCCTCGGTCATGATCTGACCGGTGGAGACAATGGCGAAGGCGTCCCTGCCGTACCGCTCCTGAATGCGCTTTATTTCGTTCGAGGTCTTGTCCAAGGCCTCGTTCCAACCCGCCTGCCGAAACGGTTCGTGGATCTGCTCGCGCAACAATGGCACACGACCGCGTCCGGCGGACTCGAACAACTCGTGCTCCAGAATACCCTTGATGCACAGCTTGCCGCGGTTGACGTCGGCATCG
Organism: Gammaproteobacteria bacterium; assembly: GCA_016214925.1. Lineage (GTDB taxonomy): Bacteria > Pseudomonadota > Gammaproteobacteria > Thiohalobacterales > Thiohalobacteraceae > JAHJQQ01. The sequence goes on along the minus strand of JACRMO010000110.1, from coordinate 13,895 downwards.
CCCACGCCGCGCGAGGACACCGCACGGCCGTCCTTGTCCAACCCAACCTCGATGGAACACCCGGTCGAACAATATCCGCAAGTGGTGTACTTCCACTCCACCGCGCCCTTGTCGACGAGTTTGATGGGGTTCTTTTTGTCGCGTCCGAAGAGCATGTGCGGTCTCTCTACACGTCCAACATGAGTTTCAGCGGCTTGCGCATGCCGGCGATCTTGCACGCCTGCTGGCCATAGCCATAAGGAAACAACTGATAGAGATATTTGCGGGTCGCCTTCTCCTGACCCAGATGCTCCCGCATCGCCTTCAGGGCGAAGCGCGCCTCGGGAACGGATTGGCGGAATTCGAAGTGCTCACGCACGAAGCGCACCACGGTCCAGCGTTCCTCGCTCAGCGTCAGACCTTCGCGACGCGCGATTTCCCGTGCAACCTCCTCCGACCACTCGGACGGATCGAGCAGATAGCCTTCGTTGTCCGTGGCGAGCGCGCGATCACCCATCTGAATGGTCATCGTCTCAGACTTTCGGTGCGTTTGAATTCGGACACCCTTCGTCCGGCGTCAATGACAACAGTATCCGGCCGTCCTCGACACTAACCGGGAATCGCGCGGCACAGCCCTCATCGGGCGCGACCGCCAGACCGCTGTCGAGATGAATTTTCCAGTCGTGCAGTGGGCAGGCAACGCGCTTGCCGTGCACGATGCCCTGCGAGAGCGGGCCGCCTTTGTGCGGACACTGGTCGCGCAGCGCGAACACCTCGTCATCCGCCGTGCGGAACACCGCGATATCGCCGTCTTTCGTGCGCACCACGCGCGCGCCCAGTTTCGGGATGTCGCTCACTTGGCCCACGTCGATCCAGTTGTTCTCGACCATCGTTTTTTCTGCCTGTTGCATTCAATATTCCCCTTAACCGACCCGTTTAAGCGGGCTGTATTCGTGCGCATCGAGACCCTCGGCGCGCGCCTTCCAGGGATCGACCTGCGCGAACTGTTGTGAAAGGCCGAAGCGTTCTGCGAGCGCCGCGCGGTTCTCCGCATCCTCGACCACCCGGTCTTTGATATAGGCCAAGCCAACGCGCTCGACCCAAGGCGCGGTGCGTTCCAGGTAATGCGCCTCTTCGCGGTAGAGTTGCAGGAAGGCGGCGCAGTATTCCTTCACCTCGTCTTCGGTCTTCACATGGCAGAGGAAATCGGTGGCACGCACCTTCACGCCACCGTTGCCGCCGACATGCAATTCATAGCCAGAATCGACGCACACCACACCGAAATCCTTGATCGTCGCCTCGGCACAGTTGCGCGGACAACCGGACACCGCGAGCTTGAACTTGTGCGGCGTCCATGAACCCCAGGTGAGTTTTTCCAGATCGATACCCATCTGCGTGGAATCCTGGGTGCCGAAGCGGCACCAGGTCTTGCCGACGCAGGTCTTCACGGTGCGAATAGCCTTGCCGTAGGCGTGGCCGGAAACGAACCCGGCCTCAGACAGATCGCCCCAGATGCCCGGCAGGTCTTCCTTCTTGATGCCCAAGAGATCGATGCGCTGACCGCCGGTGACATGCACGGTCGGCACGTTCCATTTCTCGGCGATCTGCGCAATCGCCATCAGTTCCTTGGGCGTGGTCTCGCCGCCCCACATGCGCGGAATAACGGAATAAGTGCCGTCTTTCTGGATGTTGGCGTGCACGCGCTCGTTGATAAAGCGCGACTGGTTGTCGTCCTTATATTCGCCGGGCCATTGGCACAGCAGATAGTAGTTGAGCGCCGGGCGGCATTTCGGGCAGCCATCCTCGGTCTTCCAGTTCAGATGATCCATGACCGCGCGCACCGACTTGAGGCCTTCGGCACGGATCGCCGTGCGCAGCTCGTCGTGATTGTGTTCGGTACACGGACACAGGGGCTTCTTGCTCGGCGTCTGCGAATATTCACCGCCCAGCGTATGCGCCAGCAGTGCCTCGACCAAGCCCGTGCAGGAACCGCAGGAACTGGAAGCCTTGGTATGCGCGCGCACCTCGTCAAGCGTGAACAGCCTCTTATCGCTGATGGCCTTGACGATGTCGCCCTTGCACACGCCGTTGCAGCCGCAGATTTCGGCGCTGTCGGCCATCGCGGCCACGCGGTTGTCGTCACCGTGTCCGGAATCGCCCAGGTGCGCTTGGCCGAACAGCAAATTGTCGCGGAAGCCGGAAATATCCGTGTTGTCGCGCATCAACTGGAAGTACCAGGAACCGTCGATGGTGTCGCCATACATCACCGCGCCCTGGATGCGGTTGTCCTTGACCACGACCTTTTTGTACACGCCGCGACCTGGGTCCTGCAACACCATCTCTTCGGTCGAGTCGTCGCCCTGAAAATCTCCCGCCGAGAACAGATCGATGCCCGTCACCTTGAGCTTGGTCGACGTGACCGAGCCTTCGTAGCGCGCATAGCCGAGTTCGGCCAGGTGATTGGCGCAGACCTTGGCCTGCTCGAACAACGGCGCCACCAGACCGTAGGTATCGCCGCGATGCTGCACGCATTCGCCGACGGCGTAGACACGCGGATCGAAGGTCTGCATCGTATCGTTGACGACTACGCCGCGTTCACAGTGCAAACCGACCTGTTTCGCCAATTCCGCATTGGGGCGAATACCGACGGCCATCACCACCAAGTCGGCGGGGATTTCCAGACCATCCTTGAACCTGACCGCCTCGACTTTGTCCTTGCCGAGGATCGCCTCGGTCTGCGCGCCCATCAGAAAATTGAGACCGCGCTCTTCCAGCGAGCGCTTCAACAGGCCCGCAGCCGGTTTGTCGAGTTGCTTTTCCATCAGCGTATCGAGCAAATGCACGACGCTGACCCGCATGCCTTGTTTGAGCAGGCCGTTGGCGGCTTCCAGACCGAGCAGACCGCCGCCGATCACCACCGCGTGGCCCTTGCCTGACGCTGCCGCCAACATGCGGTCGACATCCTGGATATCGCGGAAGGCCACCACACCGGGAAGATCCTTGCCCGGGATGGGAATGATGAACGGCATGGAACCGGTCGCCAGGATCAGGCGGTCGTATTTTTCCTCGGTGCCGTCGGCGGCGCGCACGATACGCTTGGTGCGGTCGATCGCCGTGACCTGCTTGCCTTCGTGCAGCGTAATGCCATTGTCGACATACCATTGCTCGTCGTTGAGCATGATCTGTTCGATGGTCTTCTCGCCGGCCAGCACCGGCGACAGCAGGATGCGGTTGTAATTGCCGTAGGGTTCGGCGCCGAACACGGTGATGTCGTAACGGTCGGGGGCGAGCTTCAGCAATTCTTCCAGGGTACGCACACCCGCCATGCCATTGCCGATCAATACCAGTCGTTGTTTCATAGCTGCTTCCACCTCTATCTTATGGTCCGGCCCTGACTGCATCTCTGCCGATGCGCTGCGCCCGATCCACAACCTGCAAAAAAAAACGTCCACGCCACCGGTACCGCTACGGTGACATGGACGCCGTTGTCCGCGAACACACCTGCATTGGCGTGTCCTGTGTTACAAGAAATTCAGTGTTATAAAAATCTTCGCGCGTCCCGCCCGCCATTGGGCGGAACGCCGATTCAATCTGCCTGCATGCCGGTCCATCGACCCGTGCCCGGAGGAACGGGCACTTTACACGCTTGTTTATCTCTGTCTAGTGCCAGAGCAAGACTGATGCCAGCCCTCGCCATACAGGGCAATTCAATGGACGTTCAAGGACATGCACGAC
>JACRMO010000110.1:0-10168 GCA_016214925.1 Gammaproteobacteria bacterium | reverse complement strand
GCCCACCCCTCTCATTTGGGGTATCCCCCCAGCTGTCATTGGCTGTCATCGGCTGTCATTCGATGCCCGCATGCACCAAGTAAGATCAGAACGTCACGTCGGCCTGCAACCAGAGTTTGTCCACATCCTGCGAGAGCGCGACATTGCGCGCGACGACCGTGGCATTGTCGTCGCCGCTATAGCTCGCGTACTTGAGCAGCACACTGAACCATTTGTTGATCTTCTTGCCCGCCGACAGATCCCATTCCGTACCGTAGTCGTAGCCAAGATTGTCCGAAGAGAACGCATGATACTGGCCCGCCAGGGCCACCTCGTACAGCGTCTTGCCGACGGTCAGATAGATGTCCTCGATACCGTCAGCCGGTGTGGTGAGGAATTTGTCGGCCCAGCCGTTGAACGCATGCAGGGTTGCGAGCGGCGTGGAGAACCCATAGACGCCGTCGCCGCCCAGCAGTTCGTAATTGGCCTTGACCTGCCAGCCCTGCACCTCGGCACCGAGACCCGCGTAGCGGTAATCGGCGTCGATGGTGCTGGCGCCATCCTGATAGTCGCTTTGCGAGGCGTATTCGGCGGTATACAGCAGTTTATAATCGCCGATATTGCGTTTGCCGTCGAAACGCACACCCAGGCTCTCGTTCGAAATGGCCGGCGCATCCTCGAAATCCAGCAGGTAGGCATAACCCGTCAGACTGCCCGCGCTGAAGCCCTTGTACGTGGCGTTGAACAAACCGCTGCTCATGGCATAGTTGCGGAACAAGGGATTCGGATGATCCTCGCCGAAGACGCGGTTGACGTTGGTGACGTAGGCCGCCGTCACGGTCGTGTTGGGCAAACTGCCGTTCACCAGCGAGAAGGCGTCGTAGCTCTGTTCGTTCTGGCGCCAGCCCACGGTGCCGATGAAGCGCTGGTTGTCGAGGTTGATCGCCTGTCGGCCATACTTCAGCGATGTGCTGTAGCCCGCCTCGTAACCGAGCCACGCTTGGTTGACCTCCGTTCCCGCCGGATCGGCAACTACCGGATATTGGGTCTGGCCGTTGTTGGTGTTGTTGTAGTTGTCATGACCGATTTCCGCGACGTTCTCGAACTGCAGCATGGCATTGAAGCCTTGATAGCTGTCGGTGGTGTAGCCCAGCTGGGTGCGCAAGGTGGACGCATTCGCATCCTTGGTGAAACCTTCCTGGTCGACGTTCTCATAGCGGTAACGCAACTGTCCGGATACGCTGCCATAGGTCAGCGCATCCATCAGCGAACCGGCGGCATGCGCCTGCGGCAGAACAGTCAGCATCGCCAAGGCAAGGCTGCTGGCACGAAACGGCAGGTCGAGCGTGTACCTGATGTATGTATGACCGGTGCGCGAATGATGGGTGTTCATTGGGTGCGATCTCCTTGAATTGTTGGCCTTGAGTTGTTGGTAACCGAGTGCTTCATCCACCCACGCGCCCGTTGTTGCGGGCGCGCGGATTGAATTCCAGGTGCGGAATTTCGGCCGCACTTACCCTGCCCCTCCCGGAAACCGGGAGAGTGGGTGTTTATGCTGTGGGGGGCTGGGTAGTGTCCTATCCAGCCAGGGACATCACGCTGCCTTCGCGTGGCGCTGATGCAGGAAGCGCAACACTTCGCTGCGCAGGTGCACGTAGCGCGGGTCTTCGATCAATTCCAGACGCTGGCGCGGCCGCGGCAGATCGACATGCATGATCTCGCCCACCGTCGCGGCCGGTCCGTTGGTCATCATGACAATGCGATCCGACAGCAACACCGCCTCGTCGACGTCGTGCGTCACCATGATCACGGTATTGCCGCTGTCGCGCGTGATACGCATCAGTTCGTCCTGCAGATGCGTGCGCGTCAGCGCATCCAGAGCGCCGAACGGCTCGTCGAGCAGCAGGACCTGCGGCTGCATGGCGAGCGCGCGGGCGATGCCGACGCGTTGCTTCATGCCGCCCGACAGCTCGTTGGGATATTTTGTATGCGCATGCGCAAGACCGACCAGTTCGATCACCTCGTGCGTTCGCGCCATCAACTTCGCCTTGCCCTCCAGACGACCAAACACGCGTTCAACGGCGAGATAGACGTTGTCGAACACCGTCAGCCATGGCAATAGCGAGTGGTTCTGGAACACCACGGCCCGCTCCGGCCCGGGACCGGCGATCTCACGCCCCTTGAACAGCGCGCCGCCCTGGGTGGGTTGGAGCAATCCGGCGACCAGATTGAGCACCGTCGATTTGCCGCAGCCGGAATGACCGATGAGGCTGACGAACTCGCCCTCGGCGATCTGGATGTTGACGTTGTCCAGGGCATGAAACGTCTGGCCCTTGGTGTTGAAGTGCATACTGACGTGATTGATATCGACCAGGGTACTCATCGTAATCACTCCTCAGGAATTCCGGTAATCGAAGCGGCTGGCGATCAAGGTCATGCACTGCTCCAGGATCAGGCCGACCGCACCGACGATGAAAATGGCGATGATGATGTGTTCCATGTTGAGGTTGTTCCACTCATCCCAGATCCAGAAGCCGATACCGATACCGCCGGTCAGCATCTCGGCGGCGACGATCACCAGCCAGGCGATACCCAGCCCCAGCCGCATGCCGGTCATCATGTACGGCAGCGTGGCGGGGAACAGGATCTTGGTGAACACCTTCCATTCGGACAAACGCAGCACCCGCGCCACATTGAGATAGTCCTGCGGCACACTGGCCACACCCAATGCGGTATTGATGACCATCGGCCAAATGCTGGTGATAAAGATCACGAAAATCGCCGACGGGTCCGCCGCCTTGAACACCGCCAGACCGATCGGCAACCAAGCCAGCGGCGAAACCGGGCGCAGCAAGGCGCGATTGAGGAACATAAAGCGTCCGATCATGAAGCCGAGCGGCACGCCCACGGCAATCGCCAAGCCGAAGCCCACTGCGACACGCTTCAGCGAGTTCAACAACAGCCAGCCGACGCCGACGTCATTCGGACCCTTGACGTAGAACGGGTCGGAGAACAATGTCAGCGCGGCCTGCCAGGTCTTGACCGGCCCCGGCAGATACGGTGCGTGCTGCGCGGCCAATGCCCAGACACCGATCAGCGCCAGATAACCCAGCACCGGCGGCAAAATCCGCAGCATCACCGCATCGACTGCAACGCTTCGCGAACGTGCCGCCCGTGCCGCGACCGGTGGCGTTGCCGCTGCCACCGTAGGCCGGATTTCAACTTCCACAGGCGGCGCCTCCACAGAGCGCGTCGGTGGTTCCGGTGTGACCGGTTCCCGTTTCAGATTGACGACCGTTGTCATGATTCACCTCGTACTCTGCAATTTCCTGTCTCGACTCACACCACCCGCAGGGGTACGTCATCAGACCCGCACCTTGAAACCCGCCGCATACTCGGCCGCCTTGCTGGGGTCGAAGGTGACACCGTCGAACAGCGTTTCGGTCTTGAGCGGGTTTTGCGGCACGGCGATCTTGAGTGCCGAGGCGGCCTCGCTGTAGAGCGCGGTCTGGTTGACCTGCTTGGCAACGGCGAGATAGTCGACGTCGTCCTTGAGCAGGCCCCAGCGCTTGAACTGGGTCATGAACCAGACGCCGTGCGACAGATAGGGGAAATTCACTTCGCCGTCGTTGAAGAACTTCATGTAGTCGGGATCTTCCCAGGTCTTGCCCTTGCCGTCGTCGTAACTGCCCATCATGCGACCCAGCACCACCGGCTCCGGCGCATTCACATAAGACTTGGAGGCAATGATGCTGGCGACCTTGCCGCGGTTGCTCATGTTGTCGATGTACATCGAGGCTTCCAACACGGCCATCATCATGGCGCGGGTCGTATTGGGATATTTCTGGGTGAACTCCAGTGTGGTGCCCAGCACCTTCTCCGGATGATTTTTCCAGATGCCCTGCGAGGTGGTGGCGGTGAAGCCGATGCCGTCGAAGATGGCGCGCGCATTCCAGGGCTCGCCCACGCAGAAGCCGTCCATGTTGCCGACGCGCATATTGGCGACCATCTGCGGCGGCGGCACGGTGATGGTCTTCACGTCGCTGAACGGGTTGATGCCATGCGCGCCGAGCCAGTAGTACAGCCACATGGCATGTGTGCTGGTCGGGAAGGTCTGCGCGAAGGTGTATTCGCGCTCTTTTTTATCGATGAGTTTCTTGAGCGCCTCGCCGTCGGTGACGCCCTTGTCCTTGATCTGATTCGACAGCGTGATCGCCTGCCCGTTGTGGTTAAGACCCATGAGCGCGGCCATGTCCTTCTTCGGACCGGCGATCCCCAGGGTAACGCCGTACATCGTGCCGTACAGCACATGCGCGGCATCCAGCTCGCCCAGCACCAGTTTGTCGCGCACCGCAGCCCAGGAGGCCTCCTTGGTGACGGTGACGTTCAGCCCGTATTTTTTGAACAGGCCCAATTCGCCGGCCATCACCACGCTGGCGCAATCGGTCAACGGAATGAAGCCGATGGTCAGATCGGTTTTCTCCGGCGCGTCGGAGCCGGCGGCCCACGCCGAGCTGCGCAGACCCGGCATCATGCCCATACCCGCCGCACCCGCGCTGGCAATGGCGAGGGTCTTGATGAAGTGGCGCCGCGAGCGGTCGTTGCACTCTGTTGTGTCAGCCTGAGCCTGTACGGTGTCGTCGACAAGTTTCATTCCTCTCTCTCCTGGTTAAGCAAAAAAAAACGCCCACCCCACCACGCGGATACGTGAAGGAATGGACGCCGTTGTCCGACTGACAGGCCACCATTGGCCTGCCGGTGTATGCGCTACGACTGCACCCGCCGTTGGGTTGGTCGTGTGTTCACCCGGCGATTGCGCGCATGCAAATTCATTACAACTGCTGCGACGCGTGACCGTGGTGATGTTGATATGTACTCAGCAAGACCTATGCCAGTCGCGAAGAAAAGTTAATTTCTCATTCACTGACAATGAGATGGCGGGAACTACGGGGATGTTTCAACACTGCCATGTACACATTGTTCGCACCAACATGCGCTGATTGCATAGACATACAGAACTGTATTGGTGCAATGCAACGTCGATCGCGCAGTGTTTTACGCGGTGTGTCGAACGCGTATCGAGGTGAACGGCGCGAGAAAACAGCCAGGGAGTTTAGCGGCTCAGCAGGATGGCCAATACAAGATTGACGACGACCGACAGTGCCAGCAGCACCTTCAGCGTGGTGACCACATTGCGCAGCAACAGAGGCTGGCGGCGCGGCATATTGAGGGGGCGGGTTTCGCCGCGCTCCAAGGCCAGGAGAAACTCCTCGGCGGTCTCGAAGCGCTGCGCGGGATCTCGGGCACACGCCTTGAGCAGGATCGCTTCCAGCCAGGCGGGCACGTCCGGCCGATAGCGTGTCGGTGGCACCGGTTCGCCGAATTTCGGATGCTGGAACGGCTCCACTTCGCCGTAGGGATACTTGCCCGTCAGCAGGTTATACAGCGTCACACCGGCGGCGTAGAGATCGCTGGACACACTGCATACCCCGCCCGAAAACAGCTCCGGCGCCATGAACGACGGTGTGCCGGGGTTATTGATTTCACGCAAGGCGGTGCCGTCGGACGCGGCCACACCCAGATCGAGAATACGCAGCTTGCCGTCGCTGCCCTGGTGCAGGTTGTCGGGTTTGATATCGCGGTGCACGATCGCCAGACGGTGCAGCGCGCCCAGCCCTTTCAAGAGATGAATGCCGATGTCGGCGATCTCCGCCACACTGAAACGGTGACCGTTGATCATCTGAGCCTTAAGCGTCGCCCCCGTGTGCCAGCTCATCAGGTAATACAGATGTGTGCGGCGCGGATAGTGGATGACCTGCGGAAATGGCCCCACGGTGACGCGCCCGGCCAGCCATTCCTCGTGTACCAGGGCGGCGACGGATTCGGCATCGTCCATTTCCGGGCGCAGGGTCTTCAACACCCATTGCGCGCCACTGTGCGTATCCCGCACCCGATACAGCAACGTCACGCGCGAGGCATGCAGCAAGGCCTCCACTTCCAGACCGTCGATGCTCTGCCCGGGTTTCAGTACCGGCGGCAACGGCAACCGGCTCGCGCTGGAAAAGCTGTCCTGAAAGTTGTCTTCCGGAAGCGTCTGTACCTGCACCACCACCGCCGTGGCGTTATCCTGCGCGCCCTGACTCAAGGCGCGCGAGGCGATCGCGCTGGCGGCGGTTTCGGCATGACTCTGCGACAACAATTCCTGTGTGAGCGCAGCCTCGTCCAATACGCCCCACACACCATCGCTCACCAGCAGGAAACAATCGCCCGCGCACAGATCGCCCTCGCTGTAATCCACGGCGAGATACTGATCCAGCCCCAGCGCGCGGCGCAGCACATGACGCAATTCGGGGTGATCCCAGACATGATCGTCGGTGAGCTGTTTTAGATTGCCGTCGCGCAGGAGATAAACGCGCGAGTCGCCGACATGCGCGGTGACGTAGCGGCGACCGCGCAGCACCAGCGCCGACAGCGTGGTCGCCATGCCCTGGTTTTCCGCACGTTTCGCCGCATAACCCAGCAACCAGCGATTGAGCGTGGTAAGCACCCGGTCGAGCGATTGCGTCACGCCCCAGGTATCGGGGGTGGCGTAATAGTCGGCCAGCAGCCCGCGCACCATGGACTCGGAGGCCTCGCGGCCGTTGGCGTGTCCACCCAAACCATCCGCCACCGCGGCGAGGATGCCCTTGCCGGAGAGTTCCGCACCCACCGGTGTCGCCACGCCGCAAAAATCCTCGTTGCGTTCGCGCGGGCCGGTCAGTGAACAGGTGCCGATAGCGGTTTCGAGAGGCATGCGCGCAATCTACCGCAGGCAGACACGGCAAGAAAGGCCGCGCTGCTTGCCGTGTCTATATTCTCGCCCTCAGATTCTCGCCGCCGTCAGATGCGCCGCACCCCAGGTGGTACGCCAGCGGGTTTTCACGCTCGATAGACCCACGAGGGCGACCAGCGCCAGACCGGCGAAGATGAGCAAGCCCAACTGGTAATCGCCAGTGAGCTTTCTCAAATAGCCCAGGCTGGATGCCAGATAGAATCCGCCCACGCCGCCCGCCATGCCGACCAGTCCGGTCATCACGCCGATCTCTTTGCGGAAGCGTTGCGGCACCAACTGGAACACCGCGCCGTTGCCGATACCCAGGGACACCATGGCCAGAATAAACACCGTTCCCGCTTGCAGCGCCGTGGGCATGCCGAAACTGGCGATGACCAGAAACACCGCCGCCGACACATACATGAGCAGCAGCGTGCGGATACCGCCCATGCGATCGGCGATCATGCCGCCGACCGGTCGCACCAGCGAACCGGCGAACACGCAGGCGGCGGTGAAGTAACCGGCATGCACCGGCGCCATGTCGTACTGGTTGTTGAAGTAGATGGTCAATGAGGAGGCCAGACCGACAAACCCGCCGAAGGTGACACTGTAGAAAAACATGAACCACCAGGCATCCCGATCCTTCAGCACATGCAGATACTGCGCGAGGGATTTGGTCGGCGGACATTCCGGACTGTCCTTGGCGAAGACCATGTACACCGCAAAGGCGATGCCCAGCGGAATCAGCGCCAATCCGAACACAGTGTTCCAGCCGTACCAGACCGCCAACGTCGGCGCGAACAGCGCGGCCAGCGCGGTACCGGAATTACCCGCCCCGGCGATACCCAGCGCCGTACCTTGATGCTGTGGAGGATACCAGCGCGACGCCAACGGCAACGCCACGGCAAAGGCGGCGCCCGCAAAACCGAGCAGCAATCCCACGACGAGGATCTGCGCATATCGACCAGCACACCCATGACAATGCGCAATACAGCGCCCGCCAGCACTGGCAGCGCCACCATCATGCCCTTTTGCGCGTCATCGAGTGCCAGGTCGCGGGCGATCTGCACGCCCAGTGGCCCCAGCATCACCCACACCATGAACGACAGGTCGAAATAAAAAAACGCCGACAACAGCGTGGGCGTATGGCCAGCTTTCCAAAAATCTTTGTTCATGCGATCCCCTTGGGTTTGATTCAATAGCGAGGCAACCCGCCAAAAAAAACGTCCACTCCACCTCGGAATCCTGGCCGGATACTGGCCGGATACTGGGATGGAGTGGACGCCTTTGTCCGAGTGGCGGTGCACCAATGCCCCGCCGGATATCTATCGAGCGGCCGCACCCGCCATTGGGTCGGCCATGTGCTTCGGGCGGTCACGCGGTCTGCGTCACGCGCCCTTGGAATTCTGTGTCTACATCAACTCTGGCATCAACCGAGCAGTTCCGCCGCGTCGATGACGTTCTGCGCCACCTCGACCAGCTTGCGGTTGCGTTCCATGGCTGCCTTGCGCAGTGCTTGGTAGGCCGCATCCTCACCGCAGCCCCGTTGCCGCATGAGGATGCCCTTGGCGCGTTCGATCAGTTTACGGTCCGCCAGTGAGGTCTTGGCCTGCTGCAATTCCTCGCGCAGCGCTTGATGCTGTTCGAAGCGCATGACCGCCACTTCGACAATCGGCTTAACGCGCTCGCCGGACACACCACCGACGACATAAGCACTCACCCCGGCACGGATCGCGGTGCGCATCTTCTCCGTATCCTCGTCGTGGGTGAACATCACCACCGGACGTGGCACATCGCGGGCGATGCAACACATGTTCTCCAACGTATCGCGATCGGGTGAATCCACGTCGATCACGATCACATCCGGCTGCACCCGGCGCACCACACCCAACAGGTCGTCCCCGGGGGTGGTGCTGATCACGACGGCGAACCCCGCCGCGTCCAAGGCCTCCTGCAGCAGCGTCCTGCGGTCATAGTCTTCATCAACCAGCAACACGCGAAGCTTCATAACGATCCAGACAACTCAGATACTTTGCACAGATCAGAGCAATCCGCATGCCACTTCCGCGATAATAATTTTTCTTCAACAGCAACAGACAGATGCCCGTTACACGGTGGCATGCTCACGCGTCCAAGCCAGATTATGGCGCACTAACTTGGTGATCCATGGCGAGGTGCGCGCCTGGATGGTGCATCTTTCTTTCACCTTGTCACCGCGCAGCGGCAATTGTGCGTAAGAATTACCACCGAGCTCGGGCAGGACCGCAACAATGTCGCCGAATTCCGCCCTTATCCCGCTGCACCGGCATAGTGCTTGCAGAACATGCCACCATATCGGACGGATGCGCAAAAATGCACCAACCTGTACCCTACACCGCCCACGGCATGCAGCTTGAGGAGTCGCCGTAGTCATGCTCGATAAAACCCTGACCATCATTCTCGCCGGCGGCGTCGGTTCACGCCTGGCCCCGTTGACCGAAGACCGCGCCAAACCGGCCGTTCCGTTCGGCGGCAAATACCGCATCATCGACTTTACCCTGGCCAACTGCCTGCACTCGGGCCTGCGCCGGGTACTGGTGCTCACTCAATACAAATCGCATTCATTGCAGAAACATCTGCGCGACGGCTGGTCTATTTTCAATCCGGAGCTGAGCGAGTACATCACACCGGTGCCACCGCAGATGCGTGTCGGCGAACGCTGGTACACGGGCACGGCGGACGCGATCTATCACAATCTCTATCTGCTGGAACGCAGCGAAGCGGACTATGTGCTGGTGCTGTCAGGCGATCACATCTACCGCATGGACTATGCCGCCATGCTGGAAGCACACCGCGCCAACCAGGCCGCCGTCACGGTCGCCTGCATGCAGGTGCCCGCCGACGAGGCCAAGGCCTTCGGCGTGATGCGCATCGACACACAGCAGCGCATCGTGGATTTCCAGGAAAAGCCAGCCCAGCCGGCCACGCTGCCCAACGATCCACAACACGCGCTGGTAAGCATGGGCATCTATGTGTTTTCCATGGAGCTGATGCTCGATACTCTGCGCGCCGATTATGCGCGCAGTGATTCCGAACATGACTTCGGCAAGGACATCCTGCCGAAATTGATCGGTGAACAGCCGGTCTTCGCCTATCCCTTCGGTGGTAACGCGGGCCGCGTGACGCCAGATCGTTACTGGCGCGATGTGGGTACGATCGATGCGTTCTATCAGGCGAATATGGATTTGTTGGAGCCAGTGCCGCCGCTCAATCTCTATCAGGACGACTGGACCATCCGCACGTATCAGGCGCAGAGCGCGCCGGCGCGCACCGTGCCGGGCACCTCCGGCAATGAGGGTATTTTCATCAACTCCATCGTCGCCGGCGGGACGGTCATCG
>JACRMO010000183.1 GCA_016214925.1 Gammaproteobacteria bacterium | reverse complement strand
TCTCGCTCACCATCACCGATTCGGCCGGCACTTCCATCTCGACGCCTGCGCGGATCACGTGCGCGGTCGCGGGCTTTAAGTCCATGAGCTTGCGTACCGCCGCCGACGAGCGCTTCTTGATCAGCTCTTCCATATATTTGCCGAGCAGCACGAAGGCAATGATCACGGCGCTGACCTCGAAGTACACGTCGCGCTCCTCGACCTTCACCGGCAAAACCTCGGGGAAGAAGATCACCGCCACGCTATAGAAGTAGGCGACCGAAGTGCCTAGCGCGATAAGGAAATCCATATTGATTGAGCGCGTTCTGATCGCGGTCCATGCGCCCTTGTAGAAGCTCCAGCCACCGATGAACTGCACCGGCGTGACCAGAATGAACAGCCACATGCCCCAGGTGAACCACGGCAGTTGCGGGATCGGCACCCAGGTGACGATGGTGGCACCGGCAGCAAGCGCGATGAATGCGGCGGCGCGCAGGATGGCCAGCGCGAGCACACCGCCGAGCGCGATCATCACGCGCGTCTTCATGGACTTCAGTTCCTGCTCGGGCGATTCGAAGGTGCGCTGACAGCCGGAGGAGCAGAAATAATAGACACGTCCCGCGCGTTCGGTTTTGAGGGCCGTGGCCTTCTCCACCACCATGCCGCAGATGGGATCCTTGGCGAGATCCTTGGCGGCCTTCCCTGCCGGCGCCGCGGCCGCCATGCCCGATGCGTGTGCGTGGCCCTGATCGGTCGCCGCCGTGATATAGCCGGCAGGATCGGCCGCGAACTTTTCCCGACATCCCGACGAGCAGAAGTAATACGTCTTGCCCAGATAGCTCGACGTTCCCGCCGCCTGCCCCTCGTCTACGTTCATGCCGCAAACCGGATCACGTGCCATGGTGCTTATCTCCTCCACCAACCTCGGACTTTGCGCGAAGCACGCCGCTGCTCGTATTCATAGGGTCGCGCCCAGCACACCATGTGACGCTACCGCGGTTGCCAACGGAATACGCGGACTGGAATTCCGCCGATCGCCTTCATGCGCAGCTCAACCACGCCCTGCCCCCCCGTCGGCGGCTGGAACCGCAATAGACCTTGACGGTGATGTCCACCCGGAGGATCACCCTCCCAACCGATTGGCGTGTGCACGTTGCCGGCGGCATCGATCAGTGCGGTCGCACCGACCAAATCCTGCGTCAACGGCTGAGTGTGGGTATCGAGGGTAATTTCGAAATCCCAACTCTGTGCACTCGGCGCTAGGCTGCGTGGCGCAACTTTGACCATCACGGTACCTTCACGGCTGGTCTGTTCCTCGGGCGCCGATTCGAAATCCCGCGCCGGTTCCGCATGGGCGTTGGACGACCACGGAACCGCAACCATCATGAGCAGAACGTAACTGGCGCCCGCTAGAGCGCGAACGATGATTTTCATGTCACTGTGTCCTCATCAGCGTCATATGTTTCGTGGCCTGGACCACCTTGGTGCCGACATACAGCATGCCGGCCAGGTTGAATCCTATCCCCACCCAGAAGAGCTCCGTCTGGTACTGCGCGATAAAGGCAATCGCTCCGGTTGCGCCAAGCACCGGCAGTACATTGGTCAGGTAATGTGCGCAGCATGAGATCATTGCACCCGTGGACGTGGCGCCCGAGACGGTTACGACTTTTCCGGAAGCATCGACGTGATTCGCGATCCGCCGAAGATACGAGTACAGGCCGATCTGAATGCCGAAACCCACTGCCAATGCGACCACGAAGTACCAGAACGTTGCGAATTGCGTGCGCGCGAAGTCCCAGCCAGAGACCAGGGTGAGAATCGCGAAATACACAGACAGCAGTAGTGCACA
The DNA here is from genome assembly GCA_016214925.1 of Gammaproteobacteria bacterium. GTDB lineage: Bacteria > Pseudomonadota > Gammaproteobacteria > Thiohalobacterales > Thiohalobacteraceae > JAHJQQ01. Next base: position 8,493 of record JACRMO010000183.1, on the reverse strand, counting down.
TGCCAGCGTGCCCGCGCGCAATGGATTAACGATATCGCCCAATCCGGTTTTCATATGCGTTGCCATCCTTCCTTGTGAGCCACCCAAACGGTCAACAGGCCGCCCCAGCGTCCCTGCGCCGCGATGCGCGCGAACCCCGCACCTTCAAGGTAGGCGGGAATTTCCCCCCGCAGATTCGGCGCCACCGGTGGCATGAACAACAACGGCCACATCAGCAACCACCAAGGCAATGCGGGCCGGTCGACATCGACCACGATCAATCGACCGCCGTCCTTCAAGACCCTGCGCACTTCGCGCAGTCCCTGGCGTTTGGCCTCGGGCGGCAGGTGATGCAGCATAAGGCTCGACAACACCACGTCGAAGTATTCCGTTTCGAAGGGCAGCGCTTCGATGGCCGCCACCTTAAATTGCGCGCGACTCCCGGCTTTTGCTGCCTCGCGCCGCGCAACGGCCACCATCGCGGGTGCAGCATCGATCCCCTGCACTGCACCGTCCGGTCCGACCGCATCCGAGGCGCCGCGCGACAACACACCCGTGCCGCAGCCCACATCCAGCACCTGTTCCCCCATCCTCAATCCGGCATGACGCAGAGTCATGCGTCGAAACCTTGCACCCAGCCCGATCAATGGACAGTAACTTTCGTAAATCGGCGCCGCCCAGCCCATAGTCATGCCTGATGTATGCGGCACGTCCGCATCGACCGACGCTGCCATGCGTTGCGATAACCACCAGCTATACAGCGCGGACACCGGGCAACCCAGCGCGATTGCGGCAAGCGCCAGCGACCACCAGGAAAAACCCCACCGCGCAAGAATCACGGCAACCAGCGCAATACCGATAAGCGCACACAGCGAACTCGCCGCGCGTATCTTCATTCGGGCCTGCGTATTCACATGCATACCCTTCTCGCCGCGTTTCCATGACACTCGGATGCGGCACCCACCGACACCCGCTCCCACTCTTTACAGGATTCGATCACTTCTTCAGCAGGAACTTGATCAGCGCGAGGATCGACAGGATTACCAGCGCCCAGAACAGAAGGGCAAGCACGCCATGCCCCAGTCCCATACCGCCACCCCAGCCATTCATGTCCATTCGTATATCCCTCCACACTATGGATGTGCGCCCACTGCGCGGGCGCGATCAGGAAACAGACAGTCAGCGGGCGCGGGCAACGTACGGAAAACGACATCAGAGAGGGGTAATTCGCGGCACCGATACGCGCCACTACCACCTGGCAAGCAGAGTATAGTCCCGAACCGGTTTCTGGATTTTTGCGGGGGTCCCGCGACTTAAAGATGACTGAATAATTACATTCTTGTAATCAGCGTCTGGTCGTAGCGCCCGGTCGTAGCGCCTGGGCGTCGAGAGTATTCGGCCCGATGGGCGATACGCGAGTTACAAGGGCGCGAAACGCACCGTACATTCCACGCCACCGGGAATGGCGTGTTCGGGGTTGGGCAGACGCAGGCTGACGCGAAACATGCCGCTGGCGGTGTCCAGAATCGGATCGACCTGGGTAACCTCCGCTGCGGAAGGCTTCGCACCGGTCAACAGGGGCGTGACCTCGGCAGACATACCCGGCTGCAAGCTACCGAATTGCTCCGCCGGCAGAACGACCTCGACGCGCAGCGGATCGATGCGGGCGATTTTCAGAACCGGGCGCTCTTTGACGTATTCGCCGGCGGCCAGAAAGCGGTCCGTGACGATACCGTCGATGGGGCTGCGGACGGTGCGGCGATCGAGTGCGACCTTGGCGCGTGCGGATTGCAGTTCCGCAAAGCGTTTGTCATCGCGCGCCTTCTGCAATTCGAGTTCGGCGAGTTGCGCTTCGAGTTGCGCCGCATCGCGCTCCTGCGCCGAGACCGATTTGCTGCGATGCAGTTCTTCCAACCGCGCCAGCCGCCGCCGCGCATAGGTCACCTGCGCCTGTTGCAAAGCGATCCCGGCCTGGGATTCGGCACGGGCGCGCGCCTCGGACAGCGCGGCCTCTTCCGTGGCCGATTCCAGCCGAAACAGCACTTGGTCAACATGGATGCGGTCGCCGCGTTCGACATCCACGGCGGCGATGACACCGTCCACCGGACTGCTGACGTTGAGCACGACATCCGGTTCGACCAGACAACCGAACGGTGGCTGTTGCGGTTCCGCCGCCGACGCCGGCGAGAGCGCGGCGCAGCACAGCAATCCCAGCAAAAAGCGACGGCCTCTCTTCATCATGACACTGTCTCCGGCGATAGCCACATTTAGCATAGCGTGCTGTTCAACCACTCTCGCGTCCTTGCAGCAGACGCTGCCATGTCGGATACCATTGTTTCAGCAGCGGCGCGTTGGCGTGATCGAAACGGACCCAGGCGCGTTCCCCGATCCGCAGCGAACCGGACACTAGCAGTTGCACGTCGAATTGAAAAATCTTCTCGGTGGTGCGCACACCGCCAGCATCGCTCGGATCGATGGCGAACGGACCGCCCACGGGCTGTCCAAGCGCGGGGCTGGGCAGTTGTTCGCCCGCAGCGGGCACACTGCGCAACAGCCGGGCGGGCCGGATCGCGGCATCGCTGGCGAGGCGCACACGAATACCCTGGAGATCGGCTTGCACGCGGCCCGCGTCCGCTTGCGGCACAACGGCGCGGATCAGCGTGGGTTCCGCCGCAACCACATAACCCAGCAGATCGCCACGTCGTACATAACGGCCCGGCAACACGACGGCGTCCGGCAGCACCACCTCGCCCTCAAGACGACTGAAGATCGTCAACTCATTGAGCGCGTCCTGGGCCTGCTGGAGTTCCGCGCGAAGATTCGCGATACGGTCCGCGGCGGAGGCCAGTCCCGCCGGATCGTTTTCCCGGATCGCCAGATGACGGGCCTGCCATTCCGCGAGTTGCCCCCGCAGCAGTTCCACCTTCATCGTCGCCTCGGGGTTGTGCAATTGCAGCAGCGGCTGTCCGGCGACCACCCGACTGCCCGGCTCGACCACCAGCGTTTGCACGAAGCCATCAGCCAGCGCACGGATCTGGCCGTTCTCGGGCACCCAGGCCTCGCCCTGGACCAGCGTCGAATACGGCATGGGCACCACGCTCAACAACAGCGTTGGCACCAGGAACATGCCGAACACAACGGCGAAGGCACGCACGCGCTGCGTCTGCAAGCGTGAATGGGACACCAGGAAGCGGAGCTGTCGCACCACGGGCAGGACGAGATACATGACCGCGGCCCAGATGGCGAGCGCCGCGCCGAGCAGAAAGTAGTGCCCGGACAGGAACCACAGAATGCCCAACGTCATGACCAGACGAAACACCCAGGCCGCCACGCCATAGCAGAACAACCAGACACGTTCCCGACTGTCCTGGGCACTGCTATGCACGTCGCGCAGACCGTACAGATAGCGCTGGATCAGATAGCCGAGATAGGCGCGGGCGCGCCCCGCCAGATTGGGAATGCCGAGCCCATCGGCGAGCATGTAGTAGCCGTCGTAGCGCAACAGCGGGTTGGCATTGATCGGGAGTGTCGCCAGAGTACCGATGAGCAACGTGTTATAGGCGATGGCACTCGCCAGACTGCCAGGCTGCAACCGCAACCAGACAAACAATGCCAGCGCCGCCAGCATCAGTTCGACCATCATGCCGGCGGCGCCCACCAGCAGACGCCAGCGTCGCTCGGGAAAAGCCGCGGCCGCCGAGGCGTCGACATAGGGCACCGGCACCAGTACCAGCAGCATAACGCCCCGCTCGTGCACTTCGCCGCCCCGCGCCTTGACGGCGACGGCGAGGCCGAGTTCGTGCAGCAGCTTGATGACGAGATAGAGCAACCACAACAGCAGCAGACTATGCGGCGTCAGAATGCGACCGGCGGCATCCGCCGTCAGTTCCGACCCGTGCATGACAGCGGTGAGCGCGGCGACCGCCACCAGCACCGACCATAAAATGAACATGCCACGGGTAAACAGCGGCTGTACCCAAGGCAGCCAACGCGCGAGGAAGCGGTCGGGATCGCAGAGCGGAATGCGCAATGACAAGGGATTGGACCAACGTCCCGCGTCGGCGGCCGGTGTTCCGCCGAGTTGTTCGAGCAGGCGCGCGGCGGCCGGCGGCAGCGGCCCCTGCAACAATTCCGCGGCATGCAGCCGCGCCAGCAGCGTCAGTATTTCGGAAGGGGCCGGCGCGGGTGTGAGCGCGGCGCGAAGTGCATCGAGCGTCTGGGTTCCATCCAAGCGCGCGAGCACACGTTCCGCCGCCGCATTGAAGCGGAAGTGGCGGCCGCTGAGCGGATCCTGAATCACCCACCAAGTTTGGTCACGATAGCGGTGCCATTGGCCGCGCAGGTCGGGACGCAACCGTAGCCGCAACGGGCCGAATATTTGCCACGCCGAGGCCATCCCGGCTACGGCCAGGGTGTTCATGGCAGCAGCTTCCATTGGGTGAGTCGCAGCCATTCGATCAGGTCATGGGTCCAGATCCAGCCGAAGGCGTGTTCGGCAACGTCGATCTTGGCCACACCGCTCATGCCCGGGCGCAACCAGTCCGGCGTTTCCAGAAGCCGCGCCTCCACCCTGAAGCGGTTGTGGCCGTCCTCGACCTCGGCCACGGGCGTCACGGATTCGATACGCACGGGTAAACGGGATGCGGGAGCCGCGGACAGGACCAACGTTCCACTCTGGCCGGCGACTATCCCCGCGATACGGCGTTCATCGACTTTCAGAATCACCCGATAGCCTTCCAGCGGTGCGATCTCCAACAAAACTTGGCCGCGTTGCACCGGTGCGCCCAACGACTGTTGCAGATCGCCCGCGACGACGATGCCGTCCAGTGGCGCAAGCAAACGGGTCCGCGCCAATTGCGTTTCCACCAGATCGAGCTGCGCCTGCGCCTGGGCCAATTGCGCGCCGGCGATGCGCGATTGCGCCCAGTCGCGTTCGGCCAGCGCAGTGCGATAGGCCTTGCGATAACGATCCAGTTCCGCCTGACAGTTGGCTTGTTGCAAGTGAAGCTCGCGGGCATCCAGGGTGGCCACCACGTCGCCGGCGCGGACGCGGTCTCCCGGTCGCACCGTGGCCGTTTCGATGTAGCCTTCCTGCGGCGCGGCGATGGTACGCTGGATTCGCCCTGCCAATTCCGCGGGCGCGGTGACCCGGTATTGTCCCGGCAGCAGCGCGACACCGATGGCCAGAACGGCTATGGCCGCCGCCGCTTTCAAGCGCCATTCGTGCGGACCAGTCAGCCGCCGCGACAGCGCTTGGAGCCTGCGCAGAACGCCGCCCTGCTTCTCGCGATCGCGCAGCGCCAGCACGGCCGTCAACGGTGTCAGCATCTCCGTCAACCGGTCGAATACGCCGGTATCGGTTGGCCGGCCAGCAACATATTCCAGCGTCAGTGCACCAACCGGCAGGCCATGATCACGCAGCGGCAGGGTATACAGGATTCGCGGCGGGCCATTGCGCATCAATTCGGCATGCGCGGGAAGGTTCGGCGGCACGGCGTCTTGCGCCGCTATCAGGATTGGATCGTCGCCGGCGAGCGCTTCCTCCATGGCGGCAACCAAGGCGTGCGCCACGGCGCTGCGCGCATCGAACCGGCGTATGTGTGAAACCGCCATGAGACGCACGCCCGAACGCCGCCGCCAACCCCCGTTCCACCCCCCATTCCAACCCAGACTGACACGTTCGCATCCCAGTTGCCGCGCGAGCTGATCCACGACGAGATCCATGCAGTGCGCGAACGAATCCGCCTTCAGGCAGCGTGTCAGGATATCCAGCACAAACGCCTCTTGGAGCGTGCGGCACGGCGGCGCCAACCGTGGCACAGCCAAGCTTGCCGGCGCATTCGGCTTGTAATCGTTGAGTGCCACGGGATCGGTCAACGCAGGATCACCACAAAGCAACAAACTGATTCCTTTATCGGTAATGCGCCGGCAGGCCTTGAGGGAGTACGCATATTTGTGACGGCTCAAGTTCGGGCAGGGGCGGCCGCAAAGAAGGTGACGTAATCCACACTTTGCATGCGTCGCAGACCATTTCAGGTCACGAAAGGCGTGCTCCTATTCCCGGCCAGGTAGAACGATGAAATTGTCTCCCTTCCGCTGTCCCGCGGAGACAGTGGGCAAAGCGGGTGACGGCGCGAACCCAGCGCCCACGCTGTTCATGGAGGAACTGGAACCACGCCTGCTCCTGTCGGCCGATGCCAGTTTCCTGCTCGGCGCCGCCTTGTGGACGACACCCGAAGCGCCCGCCTTTCCGGATATGACGGGGCCTGATATGACTGGCGGATCGCCGTCGCTCCCGGAGGCCTCCCCAGAATTGCTGTTCGTGGATACCACGACTCCCGACTATGCGCAGTTAATCGATGATGTGCTCAAGCAGAATAGCGAACGCCCATTCCAGGTGATCTTGCTCGATCCGGCCCGGGATGGCGTCGAACAAATCGGCGAAACACTGGCTGCGCGCCACGCTGTCCCCGCCATCCACATCATCGGTCATGGCACGGAAGGTCGGTTCCTGTTGGGCAACGGCGAACTCAGCGCCGCGCGGATCGCACGGGATGGCGCCGAGCTGACACGCTGGGGCAGTGCCCTCAGTGCGGACGCCGACATTCTGCTGTACGGGTGCAACGTGGCCGCCGGAGACGCGGGCCGCGCCCTGGTGGAAGGCTTGGCCTATGCGACCGGCGCCGATGTCGCCGCCAGCACGGACGCCACCGGCCAAGCGACCTTGGGCGGCGATTGGGATCTCGAGTATCGCGCCGGGCGGATCGATACACCGGTCGCCTTCGGCACGGAACTGCGTCAGGACTGGATGGGCGTACTGATGCACGGCAGCGATCCTCCCTATGTGGTCAACAATACCGGCAGTACCGCGACCGAAGGCGGCACGGACACCCTCACCAGCAGTGAACTGCGGTACGACGATTCGGGCATGATGTCGTGGCAGATCGACTACAGCGTGACCGCCGGCCCCACCAATGGGCGACTGGAACTGTCCACCAACCCCGGCGTGGCGATCACGGCCTTCACACAAACGGACATCGACAACAACCGCCTGCGTTATGTGCACGACGGCAGTTCGACCAACAGCGACGGTTTCACCTTCGACGTGGCCGACAGCGGTGGCAACACCACAGCCAATCAGAGCTTCAGCATCACGATCACGCAGGTCAACGATGCGCCGGTGGTGAACAACCAGAGCTTCAGCGCCAATGAGAATAGCGTCAACGGCACGGTGGTGGGCACGGTCGCGGCCACGGATCAGGATGGCGATGCGTTGAGCTACAGCATCACCGCCGGCAACACCAACAACGCCTTCGCCATCAACGCCGCCACCGGACAGATTACCGTCAACAACGCCAACGCGCTCGACTTCGAGACCACACCCAGTTTCAGCCTCACCGTGCAAGTCAGCGACGGTACACTCACCGACACAGCGGCCGTGACCATCAATCTGAGCAACGTCAACGACGCCCCGGTGGTGAACAACCAGAACTTCGGCGTCGACGAGAATAGCGCCAACGGCACCGTCGTGGGCAGCGTCGCGGCGACCGACGCCGACGGCAATACACTCAGCTACTCGATCACGGCGGGTAACACCAACAACGCCTTCACCATCAACGCAGCCACCGGACAGATTACCGTCAACAACGCCAGCGCACTCGATTTCGAGACCACACCCAGCTTCGGCCTCACCGTGCAGGTGCAGGACAACGGCACCGGCATGCTGACCGACACGGCGACGGTGACCATCAATCTTAACGATCTCAATGACGCGCCGGTGGTGAACAACCAGAGCTTCGGCGTCGACGAGAACAGCGCCAACGGCACCGTCGTGGGCAACGTTGTGGCGACGGACGCCGACGGCGATACGCTCGCTTACTCGATCACCGCCGGCAACACCAACAACGCCTTCACCATCAATGCCGCCACCGGCCAGATCACCGTCAATGACACCAGTGCGCTGAACTTCGAGACCAGCCCGACGTTCACGCTCACCGTGCAGGTGCAGGACAACGGCACTGGCACCTTGACCGATACGGCGACGGTCACCATCAATCTCAACGATGTGAACGAGTCCCCGACGGTCAACGACCAAAACTTCACGTTACAGCAGGGCAGCGCCAACGGGACGGTGGTCGGCACGGTGATCGCGTCGGACGTGGATGGCGATACGCCCAGCTACAGCATCACCGCGGGTGATTTGTTGGGCGCGTTTTCCATCGACCCGGCCAGCGGGCAGATTACCGTGGCCAACAACCTCGTGCTGATCCTGGCTCCGCTTACCTATAACCTGACAGTGGAAGTCGACGACGGAACATTGATCGACACTGCGACGATTACGATTACCATCTCCGCGCTTCCCAACAGCGTCCCCGCTGTCAACGACCAGGGTTTCGGCATCGACGAGAACAGCGCCAACGGCACCGTCGTGGGTAGCGCCGCGGCGACGGATGCCGACGGCGATACGCTCACGTACTCGATCACCGCCGGCAACACCGGCAATGCCTTCGCCAT
>JACRMO010000182.1 GCA_016214925.1 Gammaproteobacteria bacterium | reverse complement strand
GGTTCGAGATAGGGCCGGTAATATCCGTAGGGCTGAGCAGCGGTACCGTCCGCGATATAGGCGAGCAGTGGTGCGATATCGCGCGGATAGTTCGCAACCGGCGTGCCGGATAGGATGTATCGCTTACGGGCACTCACCATCCAGATAGCGCGCGTCTGTTGGCTGGTCATGTTCCGCAGCAAATGCCCCTCGTCGGCAATGAGGATGCCGATCCGGCGCCTCAGCCGTCGCGCAAATGTCAGCTTCGGCCGGCTCCCGTCCAGTGCCAAGCGGAGGCGATTGTAGGAAATCACGTTGATGCGCTTGAGGTGGTCGAGGTCGTTGGGTGAACGGATAACCTGCCACTGTGATCTGTCCAGGCCTAACGCGGAGAATTCTCCTTCCATGTCCGCCTCTGTCAGGGGCAGGGATGTAATTTCCCGCTCCATTTCTGGAACGAGGTGCGGCTCGACGACGATCAGGGCATCGAGCGCCCTTGCCCGCGCGATCCAGTTTCTTGCGATCTCCGGGTAGCGGACAGCCAGTCCCTCGTGTTTGACCGTCCAGTCGCCATGAACGTCCTGGAACGCGTAGCGTTGCAGAACCTGCTCATAGGTCAAAACGTATGATCCGATCTTGGAATCCAGCCGATACCGGGTCTCTCCGTTCACGTTGACGGGCACGAATTCGATGGTCTCACCGGCCTCGATGACCGGCGACAGCCAGGAGTCGGGGTTCAGTGCGTGGGTGGTGATTGCCTTGGCGACGATACGACCTGTGTCTAGCGCCGCCGGCGCGTAGATCACATGCCTCAGAGGAACGGTGTCACGGGCGTTGTGGCGAGCGCGACGTTTGATGTACTGGTACACCTGAATGTCGACGACGGGCTGGCCGCCGGCGGACTGAATCAGTTCGATAAACTGCTGGAACACCGCCAAGGGGTCGGGCTGCGCGAGGTACACCTCCAGATCCAGCGCACCGTCGCCGGTGTATCGGACCTGTTTCGGATAGCGCTTGTCCAGGTGAGGGTAGCGGGCGATCGACTCCCGAAGGACGGCGTTGGCCACTTTGGCCTGGGTGAGCCCGCAGCGATATTTCAGTACCAGCCGTCGCCCGTCGTGCGTGACGCGGACAGTTGCATCATTCGTAACGGGCAAGGTGATCACCGGCCCCTCGTCGACCATCAGTTTGTGTTTCAGGCGAGGGCTCAAGACTCTGTCCGTGCGGCACTCCAGGCCGAGGTCGGGCGGCACGGATTCGAGGTCAGAAACGCTGGCCCGGACGGGTGCTGACTCGCGTGGTAAAGCGTCGAAAACCAGTACCGTAACCGCAACGTCCGCATTTTCTTCCTCGAAGGTCGAGCGTGGCAGATCGAACACCCCGGCCAGACGGGTACACAACGACGGATCCGTCTCCACTGCTCGGGCGAAGGTGCGGGGAAGTATGGCGATCACCACATCGCAGGCGTCCAGCGCCTGCTCCAGCGCGTAGGCATGCGACACGGTACTTGAGTTCGGACCGTACTTGCCGAACGTCGTGCATCTGTAGGGTTCGAGGAGGGGAGATTGCAGACTCAGGGAAAACGGCGGGTTGATTAGGCCGACGCTGTAGTGTCGTGCGCGGACGGCTTCCATGCCACACTGCAGGAAATCGCAGCTGAACCCGGCTGCTTCGGCAACCGAACTCAGGCGGTCGACCACGGGTGCGTGGATGTCCACGCCTGCCAGGCTATGGGTCGTCGGATCGGCGAACTGAAACAGCCTGCCGCTTCCGACCGAATTATCGAAGAGGGAAATTCGAGATCCTTCACCATCGCGGGCCAACGCCCGCGCCATAGCGGGCTGAATCAACTCCCACGCAAAGCGGGCAAGGCTGTCGACCGTGAAGAACTGACCCAAATGCTCTTGGCGCGCGGCATGCAGGCCACCCAGGTTACCGGGCTTCGCCGTCTGGCTTCCGAGCGAGCGGACATCCCGAAGAGGCTCATACCAATCCGCGATCATGCCGCGGCCTCGTGATTGGCGAACCCATATTGGCCGAGAAAGATTTGCAGATTCTCGGCCAACTGCTGTGTGAATCGGAACTCGAAGTATTCCAGGAACGTGACGATCATGAGATTTCCACTCACAATAGTTTTCTCTCGACTTGTGACGTCATGCTGAGTTGACCAACGTAACCGTTTGCACGCAAATGCAAGTTCGTCATCACCAGCCCAATCCGCAAAAGCCGAGAGGGTCGACAAGGATTTGTTGACGGTATCCGCGCAGCTGTAGTTCAGGCGGTTACGCTTGGACCACTTTCTGTCAAAACTGTCCATCCACACGCGAATACGGAGGATGACATAGCCGCTCTTACGCTCGACGGAGTCGTCGCGGTTGAGCGAGAAAGTGTGGATCAGATCGTGGGCGGTCTGTCGGTATCCGATTTCGACGCCTTTGCTACCGCCATAAGCCTCCTCCAAGGCGGCCCACAGCCCTGATGGGCTGAAGTTGGACCACTCGTACTGTTCCAGAGGTTTTTTCCAATCGAGGTATTCGTAGGTGTCGATCTGCAGGGTACCGCCGGTGGGTGCAAAAGCCTGCTCCGCGTCTCTGACGAGCGAGGAGAAGATGCTCTTTCCGGTGCTGATGCGCCGTTTGAACGTTACAGACTCTGAATCGAATTCCGAATACCTCTTACCGAGGTCATCGACCATCCCATCAATCTTGTCGGCAAGCTCCAGGAAATCGTCCCAAAGACGCTGATAGTAATCTCCGTGCTGCATGTGTTACCCCTGTTGATTCGTATCAGCTACTCAATTTACGCGATCTGCTCAAAATGCAAGGCGAAGATCACATGATGCCAAGGTGCAAAAGCCAGGACGGGTAGCCGTGTGGGCAGTAGCCGTCAGGTTCCACGGGACATCCATCGGTCGCGGTACATTCGTCGTCAGAAACGACCATGCGCTCTATTTCGGAGGCCGAAGGTTTCTCGACGGTTGGTTCGAGTTTGGGCCGGACAAAATCATGCATAAAGACTTCTCCTATGGTGGCTGGAGACCAGGCTACGCCATCATGGGAATATGCAAGTGCGAGATCGGACGTCATGTGGGCAAAAAAAACCCACCCAGGGGGGCCGGGCGGGGATAAAATAGATCCTGTGGATCTACGTGTCCCAAACTGGGGGGATTGGGACAGTGAACGAAAGAATAATGATGATGCCTGGAACTTTCAATAGACAATATTCAAGAAGTGCTGAATCACGCCACGTTGCGTGAGGCTGACTTCTCGCCGACAGTACGCTTCATAGGCGGCAGATTGCTAAGTAGCGCATGTCCATACCGGCGCGTTACGATGCGACGATCGAGGATCGTAATCCGGCCGGTGTCGGATTCACGCCGAATGAGACGACCGGCAGCCTGTGTCAGCCACATACTCACCAGCGGAAGGTCGTGTGCCTCAAACGGATTCATCCCCTTGGCGCGAAGCCATTCGTGCTTTGTTAGAACCACGGGATCGTCAGGTACCTGGAAGGGTAGTTGCGTGATGATCACGTGTTCACAGTAGGCACCGGGCAGGTCGATGCCTTCGGCGAGAGAAGACAACCCGAACAATACGCTCTGCTTACCCGCGTCAATCGCCGCCTTGTGCCGGGCGATCAACTCGCACAACGGCGTATTTCCCTGCATGAGTACCCGTACTCTCAGGTGTTCAGGAAGGTGTTCGTACATTTCGCCCATTCTTGTGCGCGCGCTAAATAGGACGAGTGTCCCCTGGGTCTGCGGCAACAAGTCCTCCAACTGATTTAGAAGCCCATCGACGTGCGACGCCCCGTCAGAAGGGTCAGTATCCATCCAGGGGATTTCCACGCTCGCCTGCGCGGCGTAATTGAACGCAAGGGGCAGACGCTTGTACTCCACGTGTAAAGGCGGCAGCCCAAGGTTTCGTTGCAGGTGGGTGAATGATCCGAGGGCAGTCAGCGTAGCGGACGTGACGGCCGCACCTTTGGCCCTGGACCACAATCGGTCTTGTAGGAACACAGCCGCCGAGACAGGAACCGATACGAGTTGGTGAGATGAACCCTGCTTGGATACCCATTTTGCGACCGGAGAACCGCTCGCATCTTCATTCATGCACCACATCGACAGGCTGTCGAGTACGTGGCCGAGTTCCTCGTTGAACCGCCGCAGGGCCATGATCTGCTCACTGCCCAGAGTTTCGGACCCTGAATCGAGGCACTGCGATACGCGCTCCAGCAGTTTGCCACAGTCTGTCTTGTACGCCTCCAAGGGGGCACGGATAGCGGCTGGAACACGGCCATGAGGAAGGCGGCACAGAATGCCATCTTCTGGCATTTCATCGTGCGAAACACCGAATTGCTTATACAGGCTCCCTGTCAACCGGTCGGTTGACCCACTGAAGCTAACCAATGCAGAACTCAAGGCTTTCATGCAGTCGGCGGCGGAGGACGCACGGTCCGTCTGGACAGACTCTATTACTTCGCTGACGGCCTGGCTCCAACTTTCAAGTCCGAGCTTACGCTCGAAATAGCGACCTGCATCGATAAGGTGATGCGCCTCGTCGAGGATGAAGTAAGCATCTTCTGTTTTAGGCAGCAGTATCCCTCCACCTAAAGAGAGATCGGTCATGAGCAGGGCGTGATTAGTGACCACGATACCTGCAGAATCGCTCATCGATTTTGCCCGGTAGTAGGGGCACTGATCGTAGGATGTGCAACGTTTACCGAGGCATTCGTGGGGGCTTACGGTAATTTTGCGGCGCGTTTCGTCGAGTGTATCGCTAGAGAGTGTGTTGAGATCCCCTCCCCATGACCCGGTCGTGTAATCCGTGTTCAGGGAAACAAGCTGTCTTTTGACCTCGACTCGTGCGGACGATGAGAGCGACTTAGTGAGCTTGACGGGGCATAGATAACGACCGCGGCCCTTAGCAAGCGCGAAGGAGAAGTTCAAACCGGAAAATTGCTTGAATGCCGGAATATCTTTGTCGATCAATTGTTGTTGAAGTGCGACGGTGGAAACTGAATAGACGACAGGACGACGTTCGAGCAAGGCAGGCACAGCCCCCAATAGAGTGCCGAAGCTCTTGCCGCAGCCAGTGCCGGCCTCTACAACGCTGATCCGCCGGGACGAGTGATCCGAGAATGCATGAGCTACTTCGGCGATCAAGTGTTTTTGAGCCTTCCTGGACACGAATCCTGGCATGTTGGTGCTAAGGCGTTTGAGCGCTTGCCGGATTTGCTCTTGTTCTGCGGTGGAGACCATGAAGCTATTTCAACACGTCGGCCAGATATGCAAGCAGCACCCGTAGGGTGAACTGCAGGGGGTGGAGACTACTTCCTGCGACGAAAATCCCAGGGCGGAATCGGATGAGCGTCGGCCCATAAACCTACTCCGCGATTTCGAGCTTCAGTTTCGGCTTCCGAATAAAGCGCACGGTCATCCCGTGCCTGCTGTTTGGCATATGCCTTATAATGCCAGGCCAGCCCAGCCTTGACCTGTTCGAGGTTAGTGTCGATGTTGTAGCGACACTCAGACCCATCGCATCCATCTTCTGCGCGGATAACCTTCCCGATGATGCGACCATACCGATCAGATTCACTCCAGTAGACGAGAACTCCGCGCCCGAACACCTGGTCGGATAGGTGTTTCTTTGAGGCTGCACCGAATGCTTGTTTCTTCTCCGGTGCGTCGATTCCTGACAAACGCACCCGGTGTTGGGTGTAACGGTCATCGAGGACGGTGAGGGTGTCACCATCGGCGACCGCCACGACTCGACCAACGAACTGATCGGCCATGACGGCGGCGGGGAGTGAAAAAACGGCTACAAGCAGCACAGTGATACGTGTGTATGACATGTTTTTGCGTCCGGTAATGTGGATGGTGTGGTAGACCGGGAATCACCCGGTCTACCATGTCGAGAGACTCCGTTTCACGTGCCGGCTATTTTATCCAACCATTCCGCTTCGGTAATCACCTGGGTATGCCCGTTGCTGCGTGCCTTCCCCAACTTGCTGTCACCCACCTTTGCGCCGCAAACCAGATAATCGGTCGATTTGCTGACGGATGACTGAACATTTGTGCCGAGCGAGCGCGCCTGAGCAATCATGTCATCACGGGTGCCTGATTCCATACTCCCCGTG
>JACRMO010000181.1 GCA_016214925.1 Gammaproteobacteria bacterium | reverse complement strand
AGTACGCTCGCGGCCAGCAATGGCGTGGTCGGCACGGCGGCGGCACTGGTGGCGATATGCTTCATCGTCAGGCCGGCGTTCTTGCGGTTAACGGTATCGAACTGGCGCTGTTCGTACGCGTGGGCACCAAACGCCTTGACGACTTTATGACCTTCGATGGCCTCGTTGGCAATCTCGGTGACATCGGCCATCGAGTCCTGAATGCGTCGACTGATCTTGCGGTAACGGCGCGTCACATAGCGGGTCAGGACAGCGACCACCGGCCCGACCACCAGGAACAGCAGCGCCAGCCAGCCGCTGAGATAAAACATCCACGCCAGCAGGAAGATCACCGTGAGACTGTCACGCAGCAGAATGGTGATGGCGTTGGTGCTGGCCTGCGAAACCTGTTCGACGTTGTAAATGAGCTGCGAGAGCAATTGCGCGCTGGGGTGACTGTCGAAATAGCGGTTGGACAAACGCAGCAGGTGCGCGAACATTTCGCTGCGCAACACTTGTATGACCTGCCGCCCCACCCAGCTCATCCCATAGCTGGAAATGAAGCCGGTGACGCCGCGCAACAGAAACAGGCCGATGAGCAGCAGCGGAATATTGCGGATGGCGTGCGGATCGCGCGCGACGAAACTGTCGTCGAGCATCGGCTTCATCAACGCCGCAAAGCCGGTGTCGGTCGCGGCATACACGGCCATGGCAATCGAGCTGAACAGGAACAACTTCCAATGCGGCAGCGCATAACCGATCAAGCGCCGATAGGTGACCCAACTGCTCGGCGGGGCGGGCGCCGCGGATGTCGGAGATGCCATCAGGGCTTGCTGTCGCCGGCCGGCCGGCCGCTTGTGCCGGATGCTGAGGGCTCGGTAGTTGCCAGCGACAACTGCGTCAGACCCAACTGACCGGTCACGTCCATCGCCGTCACCACGGCCTGATAGGGCGTGCGCGCGTCGGCACGCAGCACCACCGGCAGATCGCGCTGGTCACCGATGCTCTGGACAATGGCGCGACGCAGCGTCTCGGGCTTGGCATTCACGACCTGTTTGTCGTCGATGAAAAAGTCGCCGTTGATGTTGATGGTGATCTCCAATACCTTTTTCGGCGCCTCACCGGGTTCGGCCGTGGCTTTAGGCAGATCCACCTGCAACTGTGCCTCGCGCGTGAACGTGGTCGAGACCATGAAGAAGATCAACAGCAGCAGCACCACGTCGATGAGCGAGGTGACGTTGATGTCGACATCATCGCGACGGGCCGGACGCAGGTTCATGTCAGTTCCTCGGTCGTGACATCCTGCTCGCGCTCGCCGTGCAGTACTTCGACCATCTTCATCGCCTCCTGCTCCATGCGCATCACCAGCACGTCGATCTTGCCGCGGAAATAGCGGTAGAACATCAGGCTGGGAATAGCCACGGACAGACCCGCGGCGGTGGTGATGAGTGCCTTGCCGATACCACCGGACAGTGCGGCGGGATTGCCGGCGCCGACGGCCTCGAGGGTGGCGAACATTTCGATCATGCCGACCACCGTGCCTTGCAGACCGAGCAACGGCGTGATCGCGGCGATGGTGCCGAGGGTGTTCAAGTAGCGCTCCAGTTCCAGCACCACATGCCGGCCGGAATCCTCGATGGCTTCTTTCATAATGGCGCGATCATGGCGCAGGTTGACGAGGCCGGCCGCGAGGATGCGCCCCAACGGCGAACCGGAGCGTAGCGCATGCAGTTTGCCGGCATCGAGTTGACGGTTACGCACCCAGGTCCACACTTGCGTGACCAGATGCCGGGGCAGGACGCGGCTGACGCGCAACATCCAGAAGCGTTCCACGATGATCGCCAAGGCGAGCACCGAACAGGCAATAATCGGCAGCATGAGCCAGCCGCCGGATTGGATCAGTTCGAACACGCTATGTTCCTTTTGGTCGGTAGCGCGGGAACCCCGGCACTGCGCCGCGATTCCCTGACTAAACGGGGACTAAACTGGCGCCTATCATACGGTTTTCACCGCTCAGGCGGAACCGCCGCAGAGATATGTCCAACCGTGTGCCAGTAACGCGGGGCGCGCTGCCGCTCCGTCACGGGCAATGCCGCCGGTCCCGTCTCGCCGAGGCGGATCTGCACGGCGCCGGACTCGCCGGTACGCCACACGCGCGCGCCGAAGGCCTGATAGCGGGCGGTGACCGTCGGATGCGGGAACCCATAGCGGTTGCGGTAGCCGGCGGGAATCAGCACCTCGCGCGGTGCGACCGCGTCGATAAACGCGGCTGTGGACGAGGTGCGGCTGCCGTGATGCGGCGCCACCAGAATGCGGCTGTGCAACGCGCCGCCATAGCGTGACACCAGCGCGCGTTCCGCAGCGGCCTCGATATCGCCGGTCAGCAACAGCCGTTCGCCGTCGGCAGCCTCGACCTGCAACACACAGGAGCTGTCGTTCTCATCCATGCCGCGCTCGACATTCGGATGCAACATCCGAAAGCGCACGCCATCCCAGGTCCAGTCCTGTCCCGCGACACAGCGGTTGGCATAACGCCAGTCGATGAACTGCGGCACACTGGTCGACACATGGAATGCCGGATAGCGCGCGTCCAACGAGGCCGCGCCGCCGCGATGATCGTTGTCGCCGTGACTCACAACCAGCGTGTCCACATGGCGAATACCCTGCGCGGCCAGGAACGGCACGAGCACCGCCTCGCCGGTGTCGAAATCGGCACTGAAACGTGGTCCGGTATCGAAGACCAGGGTGTGATCGCGGGTTCGCACCACTGCGGCAAGTCCCTGCCCCACATCCAGCAACGTGAACCATACCGCACCGGTATCGGGCCGCGGCGGCGACCACGTCGCCAGCGGCAATAAAGCGATCCAGCCCAGGGCGCGGTGCGGCGTGCCGCGCGGCAGCAACAACAGACCGACACCGACGAATGCGGCCACATGCACCCAGGCCGGCACCTCCGGCATACCCAATGTGGAACCGGGTAAACCTGCCATCAGCGTGAGAAATTCGTCCATGCGCGTGGCCGCCCAACCGGCGACCGCGAACAGCATGTGCGCCAGCGTCGGCAGTGGATAGAGCAGGAACAGGCCCGCGAACACCAGCGGCATCAACAGCAGCGTGGTCCAGGGCACGGCCAACAGATTCGCCAAGGGTGCGACCCAGCCCAGTTGGCCGAAGAACAACAGCGTCAACGGCAACAGACCGAGGCTTAGCGCCCATTGCATACGCACCAACTCGCGCGTCTCGCCGCCCATACGTGCCGCGAGACTTCGATCCGTCGCGCGACGCGGCGACAAGCGCGCGAAGATGATCGCCACTGCGATGAACGATAACCAGAATCCAGGACTCAGCACCGCGAAGGGATCGCACACAATCACCGCCAGCAAAGCCAGCGCCAGACTGTGGCTTGCATGCGTCGGTCGCCCCAGCATGACACCGGACAGCAGCACCAGGACCATGATCCAGGCGCGTTGCGTCGGAATGCCAAAGCCGGCCAACAGTGCATACAGCGTCGCCAACAGCATGGCCGCGATCGCAGCGGCGCGCGGTGCCGCGAGCCAGAGGGTCAACCGCGCGCTGCGCGACCACAGCCAGCGCATGCCCGCGAAACAAAGACCGGCGATCAGACTGATGTGCATGCCGGAGATCGCCACCAGATGCCCGGTTCCCGTGGCGCGGAACACATCCCATTGCGCAGCCGGGATACCGTCGTCGGCGCCGAGCGTCAGCGCGCGTAACAGGCCGCGTTGCGACACACCGCTGAGCGCCGCCTGCAAGCGCTGATCGACGGCATTGCGCAGGTGTAGCAGAACAGCATCCGCGTCGGCCTCGGGCCAGGCTTGGGCGCTGTCGCCGTTGCGCACATAGCCGGTCGCGGCGATACCGTTCTGCACGAGCCAGCCTTCATAATCGAAACCGCCGGGGTTGTGAAAACCATGCCGGCGTTTAAGACGCACATTCAGTCGCCAGCCCTGACCGGCGCGCAGCGGCGGCGCATCGTACCAGCTCAGCCGAACGGTGCGTTGGAACGCCTGTCTCGCTGTCCCCACTTCCAAGCTCTGCGCGGCAAACACAAACCGCGTGACGCGCCCGTTAATCTCGGGTAACGAGACGACGGCGCCTTGTAGCGCCAAATCCTGTCCTTCCAGCTCGATCGGCAGATCCGCCGCGAGGCGCTGATCGGCGTAAGCGGTGGCCCAGAGAAAACCGGCGAGACACGCCGCGAATAGCCGCGTCCGCGGCCACCCAAGCAGTGCCACGGCAAACACGAGCAACAGCCCACATATCTGGGGTGACGGCAGAGTCGGTAACATGTGCAGGCACAGTGTGCCGAGAAGCACGGCGAGCGCGAGAGGAATCATGTTCATCCTTGAACGATTCGGTGATAATGCGGCGGCCGGCATCCGACCGGCCCGCCGATCCATTAGGGCACAGCATAACGCGCTTACGAGGGATTGACACCATCGAGGGAATGACCATGTTGACGACGACGCAAAGGAAAACCGCCCAGAGCATCCTCAATCTGTTCGAGACCAGCGAGGTGCGGGGCGATTATGGCAAGGTCACGCTGATTGCCGGGGACACCGGTCATCTCAGTTTCGGCCGTTCGCAGACCACGCTCGGTTCCGGAAACCTCTACAAACTCTTGCAGCGTTACTGCAGCAACAGCGGCGCACGCTTTGGCGCACGCTTGACGGCGTACCTGCCGCGCTTCGAGGCACGCGATACGGCACTCGATCACGATACAAAACTGCACAACCTGCTGCGCGCCAGCGCCGACGACCCGGTGATGCGCGATACGCAGGACAGCTTCTTCGATGAATTTTATTGGCAACCAGCCGCCCGCGCCGCCGAACGCGAAGGTATCACCTGCGCCTTGGGCGCAGCGCTGGTGTATGACGGTCATGTACACGGCTCCTGGGGGAAGATGCGCGATCTCACCAACACCCAGGTGGGCAATGTCGCCAGCGCCGGCGAACAACGCTGGCTCCAGACCTATGTCACCACGCGGCACCACTGGCTGGCGACCAGTTCCCGTTCCGATCTGCGCGCCACCGTCTACCGCATGGAGACCTTCCAACGCATCATCGATCAGGGCTATTGGGGCTTGGAATTGCCGCTGGTGGTACGCGACAAGGAGATCTCGCTGGCGATGTTGAACGCCACCCCGCCCGGCTGCTACGACGGCCCACAACCCGGCACGCGACCGTTGGCGCTGCAATCACCGATGCTGCGTGGTTTGGATGTGCGTCTGCTGCAACTCGGCTTGTCAGACCAGGGCGAGGACATCAAGGCCGATGGCATCTTTGGCCAGACATGCCTGCGGCGGATCAAAGACTATCAGGCCGCGCACAACCTACCCGCCACCGGCGTGGCGGATGCGGCGTTGATTGCGCGGCTGGTGGGGTGAGGGTTGTTGGGTATTCAGAACGTTCTACTCTCTTTCCATGAATCCGGTTTTTTCGTCATCCCGGCCTGCGCCGGAATGACGCGGTTCTGAGCTTAAGTAAGTACCGTGTATAAATTGGCTAGTCTTTAGTTCTTCGGCATCACGTCTGGATACGGGCCGAGGAACCGCTCGCCGTTGAAGTGGATCATGTGGTCGGGGTCTTCGGCGATCCACACCTCAGATTCCCAGGCGATGTGCGCGACGAAGGACTGCATGGTGCGGCGGTTTTCGAAGGCTGTGACGAAAACGAGGCCCGCTTTGCAGCCAACGAACAAGTCTTTCAGTTCCTTTCGGCGTTTGCCATCCACCGGCCCGGCGCTGGTGACGGCTTCGATGAGCAGCAGCCAGTTCTTGGCGGTGTAGTGGACGATGACATCGGGAATCTTGGCGGCGGAATCCAGGGTGACTCCCAGCGCAGCCAAACCCGCTGCCTCCAGATGAACGAACTTGTTTTCAGTATCGCCAATGTAGATGACCACACCGCCGGGAGCGAAGCTTGGGCAGAAGTGTTCGATGATGGCCTTGATGAGCGGATTCTGACCGCCGGGTGAGAGGGCGACCTGAGAGCCGTCGGGCAAGGTCACGGGAACACGGGCCAAGTCACGCTTCCGGACGATCTCGTGTTTGAGGCTTTCGCGGCTGGCGAGGTATTGCCGCAAGGCATGTGTCCATTCGATGCTTCCAAGCTTGCGGAGTAGAGCGAGGGCTGTGGGTTCGATCTGGTAAACCGTTTTGCCGCTGTTGGTTGGCCGCTTAGGATCGTCGGGATTGCGTAGCAGCAGCCCTTCCTCCACGAAGAACTTCACCGCGTCGTCGCGAATGGTTTCGCGAGTGTTCGGTGCGTAGCGGAGGCCATAAGCAGCGGCGACAAAGTCAATGATCGGTGTAATGCCGCGAAGCGGAGCCTGTGCTTCGGCCCATGATGCATCCGGCTGCAGGTCGAGTAAGGCGAGCAACGTGTAAGCGGCGGTTTCGTTCCGCTGCTTCGGCCCAAACTGCAATGCTGTGAGCGCCTTGATGGCTTCCGCGAGTCGCCTCTTACGAGCGACTGACTTTCTGCTGGGCTTATCCGCAGGCATGCAGGTATTTTGTAACGAGTTGGTCGATCCCGTCTTGGGGTAGGTCGAGGGTTTTCATTTCACGGCCCATGGCGCGTAGGGTGTCACGATCGGGATAGGTCAACGCCCGCAGGTCGGTGGCATTCACTTGGGTATGGCCGCTGAAGCGACGGAAATATTGGTCAACCAGGGTGGAGTTCAGGAAAGCGTAGAGGCCCACAGCTAATCCGCGCTCCAATCCATGCCCACTTGCATGGAAGTAGTTTAGGTGGTTCTCGAAACCGACCCACTCGGCTTCCACTTTGTCCGGGTCGAACATACAAGCCACGAGACGGCGACGCTCTTCCTTCGATGTGAAGCGCTTCGTCAGGAGGTACACCCCGGAAGGCACGAGCCATGGGCGCGTCTCGTCATTGTCGACGATGGCGTTGGGCTTGCGGGCGTCGAGCTTGGGCCAGTGAACAGTGCCGCCGTTGAAATGGCAGGGATAAAGGAGCGGTACTGTGCCGAGTTCGGGTTCATTGCGAAGGGCGCCCTTGAGGCGAAAGTCCACAACGCGCCCGGTCGAGACGGTAATTCCCAGCGAGGCAAGGCTTGAACTGAGGCCGTCGATGGTTTCCTTGGCCGTTGCATGACCAGCTGTGGTGGGGATGTGGATGAATTTCTCGGTGTCGTGTGGATGGACGATCTCGGCGAAGGGAAAGGTCGTCTCGTTGATGTCGTTGCCATGCTCCCCACTGCTACTGGAGATGACCATTTCGCGCGGTTGGTTCCGCCCCTTCACCGCATGGAAAATAATGTTCTCCTGTAACACGCTGTCGTCGCGGAAGGCGGCTCGTCGTGATTCAAAAACATGGAGGCGGCGCAACTCCAAGTGATTCAGAAAATCTTCGCGGAACGGGCGGAAATAAGGGCCATTGCAAAAGCTCCGTGGCGTGATTCCGACGAGT
>JACRMO010000180.1 GCA_016214925.1 Gammaproteobacteria bacterium | reverse complement strand
GCGCCTTGCACACTCGCCGCCGTGGTCACGGCCGTGGTGTCGAGGCCGAACAATGCATCCTGTTGCGAGCCGAGCAGGCTTTCGCTCTCGCGCAACTGCGTCACCGAGACGGACAGATAACGGCTTGCGGTCTGCTGACTGAGTTCGGTCGTCCACGCATTGCTCGAACCGGTCGCATGGGTGGTGTCGGTGGGCGCGTAGAGACCGTGCAGTCCATCGGTCAGCATGCCGACGCGCAGCTTGACGCCGCGGTCGAGTCCGAAGGCATAGCCGAGATGGCTGTGTTGTGGCACATAGCCGAACAGCGGATTGGCGAACGCGGCCGCATCGAGTGCCGGACTGTTATCGAAGCGCGCACCGCCGAGGCCGAAGAAGCGCTCGGCGAAGCCATTGCTGCCTACACCCCAGGCGTCGCCGTTGGCGAGTTGGCGGATGAGGGCGAAGCCGCCGGGGATGAGCGTCGCCGTCTCCGTAGCGAAGACATTGTTGTCGGATGGCCATGTCGAACTTGGCACCAGCGTGAGCCGTGAACCGTCGGCCAGTACATGCTCGGTGAGACTCATCTGTTGATCCATCTGAGCGAACATCCCATCCACGGTCATTCCGGCGGGTGCGGCGACGAGGCCGCCCAGGTCGATCTGGAAATCGCGCCCGAGTTCATCGATGGCCGCCACAGTAAAGCCATTGCGCTGTGCGAAGTCATGCAGACTCGACGCATACGACGCCCCGCCAACCCAGGTGCTCAAACTGCTGATCTTGGTTGTCGTCGTGGTGCTGGTCGTGGTTGTCGTTGTACTGGCTGTCTTAATGGACGTCGTGCCGACCGGTTGCAGCGCCTTTTCGAGGTTGACCATGCCGCGTCCGTACACCGCATCGATACCCACCGTGCCCAGGTCGGTCGCGGTCCGGAAGAGGGTGTTTGATACCTGCGTGGCGGTCAGATACGGCCAGTAGGACCACACGGCCGCGGCCGCGCCTGAGACATACGGCGTGGCCATCGAGGTGCCGCTCATGTACGCATAGCCGCCTTTATACGTCGACAGTATCAACGTGCCGGGTGCCACGAGATAGAAATTACGGGTGTCGCCCGCACGATTCGAAAACGAGGCGATGCGGTTGTTCGCGTCGACAGCGCCAACGGCGATGACGCGACCGAGTGCCCAGCTTTCCTTGGCGAAACGTGCGGGCCACTCCGGATTCGCCTGCCCCGAGTTGCCGGCCGCGGCGACCGTCAAACGGCCGCTGGCCACGGCGCTGCGCAACTCGGACTCACACACGGGTCCCGAGGCGCCGAGGCTCATATTGAGTATTTTCGCTTTGCCATTGATGGCGTAGCGGATGCCCGCACCCAATGAGACGGATGAGCCGTTGCCATAGGCGTCGAACACTTTGATCGGCCGGATGAACGCGTTATAGGCGATGCCCGCGATACCCGTATTATTGGAGAGTGCGCCGAGAATGCCGGCGACATGGGTGCCGTGGCCATTCTCGTCGGTCGTGACTGCGCCGCCATTAAAGGCGTTGTAACCTTGCAGGACATGGCCGGCGAGGTCGGGATGCGCGGCATTGACACCGGTATCGATCACGCCAATGACCACGCCTTGTCCGGCGGCGCCTTTGAGCCAAGCCGTGGGGGCCTTGAGGCGCGTTGCGCCCGAGGAGGCGGACGATTCGCCCGCGCCGGGCAGCGTTGCATTCCCGGTCAACGATACCGCTGCGAGTAAGCCTATGACTGTGCCTTGCAGCAGCCGGTTTGTCATGGACACCCCCCTCTTGCGGTCGTGGATTCACCGTTCTTTATCTAATTGTTTAGCGACACCGTGGGCGGGCTCTGCATGGCGTGGTACCAGGGGAGTGCCGGCGTGGCGCCGGATGTGTGATGTGCATCACCCATTGCCGTGAGCGTGCAGACGCGGGGGTACGGCGGACTTGGTTCGTGTTGGCTCGGGAGCGGCTGTCTGCCTCGGCGATCTCGGCAGGGGGGCCTCCCATGGTCAGGCGTGGGTGGCGGCGTGCGGCCCACCCATGCACAATAGCCACTTTCCGACCTGATCGAAGCAAATCAACGGTAGATCGCTGTGACTGCGGGTAGCCCAAGTGCGCGGACGCGCGTTAAAATCTGCGGTATTACGCGCCCCGAAGACGGGCTTGAGGCGGCACGTCTGGGGGCGGATGCCATCGGCTTGGCGTTCTACGCGCCCAGGCCGCGGGCGGTGAGCGTTGGGCGCGCGGCCGAGATCGCGGCCTGTCTGCCGCCGTTCGTGACCCGGGTCGGGTTGTTCGTGGATGCGCTACCCGCCGAGATCGAGGCCGTGCTGGCCGCCGTACCGCTGGATTTGTTGCAGTTTCACGGCGACGAGACCGAGGCCGAGTGCGTGCGTTTCGGCTACCCCTACCTCAAGGCGGTGAGCATGCGCCCGGATCGGGATGTCGTGGCGGCGTTGCGCGCTTACCCAAGCGCGAACGGTTTTCTGTTGGATGCCTATCATCCGGCGGTGCCGGGCGGCAGCGGTGAATCTTTCGACTGGAGGCGTGTCCCAACAGATCGCCCGCGTCCGATCGTACTGGCCGGCGGTCTGACGCCGGACAATGTCGCCGACGCGGTGCGTGCAGTGCGTCCCTACGCGGTGGATGTCAGTAGCGGCGTCGAGGCGGCCAAGGGCATCAAAGACGTAACGAAGATGGCTGAATTCATACGAGGAGTACAACGTGGCGACGAATCCGGCGCTTAAGCCTGCAAGCTGGAATGACCTTCCGGATGCCAATGGACACTTCGGTCCCTACGGTGGCCGCTTCGTCGCCGAGACCTTGATGGAACCCATCGAGGAGCTGCGCGTCGCTTACGAACGCATGCGTAACGATGCCGGGTTCATCGCTGAGCTGGATCGTGATCTGGCGCAGTACGTCGGCCGGCCCTCGCCGCTGTATCACGCCGAACGCTGGAGCGCGAAACTCGGCGGCGCGCAGATCTATCTCAAGCGCGAAGATCTCAATCACACCGGCGCGCACAAGATCAACAACACCATGGGCCAGGGCCTGCTGGCGCGGCACATGGGCAAGACCCGCGTGATCGGCGAGACCGGCGCCGGTCAGCACGGTGTGGCCACGGCGACGGTCGCCGCGCGCTTAGGCATGGAATGTGTCATCTACATGGGCGCCGAGGACATCAAGCGCCAGGCGATCAATGTCTATCGCATGCGTCTGCTCGGTGCCACGGTCGTGTCCGTCGAGTCCGGTTCCAAGACACTTAAAGATGCGCTCAATGAAGCCATGCGCGACTGGGTGACCAACATCGACAACACCTTCTACATCATCGGCACCGTCGCCGGTCCGCATCCGTATCCAGCCATGGTGCGTGATTTCCAGGCCATCATCGGCCGCGAGGCGCGCACGCAGATTCTCGATCAGGCCGGGCGGTTGCCGGATGCGTTGATCGCTTGTGTCGGCGGCGGTTCCAATGCCATCGGTTTGTTTCATCCGTTCCTCGATGATGCCGATGTGAAGATGTACGGTGTCGAAGGCGGTGGCGACGGCATCGCCAGCGGCCATCATGCCGCGCCGCTCAGTGCAGGCACGCCCGGTGTATTGCACGGCAACCGCACCTACCTGATGGAAGACGCCGACGGTCAGATCATCGAGACGCATTCGATCTCCGCCGGTCTCGATTATCCCGGTGTCGGCCCGGAACATGCGTGGTTGAAAGATACCGGCCGCGCCAGCTATGTCGCCATCACCGATACCGAGGCCTTGGACGGATTCCACAGTCTGACGCGCATCGAAGGTATCATTCCGGCGCTCGAATCCAGTCACGCACTCGCCTACGCGATGAAACTCGCGCCGACCATGAACAAGGATCAGATCATCATCGTCAATCTGTCGGGACGCGGCGACAAGGACATCCACACGGTCGCGGCACACGAGGGCATTACGGTATGAGTCGTATCGCTAGCCGTTTCGCCGCACTGGCCAAGGTCGGACGCAAGGCACTCATTCCGTATGTCACCGCTGGCGATCCCAATCCCGATGTGACGGTGCCGTTGATGCACGCGATGGTCGCGGCCGGTGCCGATCTCATCGAACTCGGCGTGCCGTTTTCCGATCCGATGGCCGACGGCCCGGTGATTCAAGCGGCCTGCGAGCGCGCGCTCAAACATCATGTGAGTCTGCGCAAGGTGCTGGAGATGGTGAAGCAGTTCCGTTCGCAGGATAAAGACACGCCGGTGATCCTGATGGGCTACCTGAATCCCGTCGAAGTCATGGGTTATGCCACGTTCGCGCAGGCGGCCAAGGACGCCGGCGTCGATGGGCTGCTCACTGTCGATCTGCCGCCGGAAGAAGCGGGCGGTCTGTTGGACGAGTTAAAGAAGGCCGGCATCGATCCCATTTTCCTGCTGTCGCCGAACACCAGCGACGAGCGCGTGCGCAAGATTGCCGCGGTCGCCAGCGGTTTTCTGTATTACGTTTCCTTCAAGGGCGTGACCGGTGCGAATCGTTTGGATGTCGGAGCGGTCGCGACCAAGTTGAATGCGATCCGCAAACTGACCGATATCCCGGTCGGCGTTGGCTTCGGTATCCGCGATGCGCAATCGGCGGCGGATGTTTCCGCGTTCGCCGATGCGGTCGTCGTCGGCAGTGCACTGGTCAAGCGCATCGCCGAACTGGCCGAACAGCCGGCGAACATCAACGCCAGTTTGTGCGAAGTCCTCACCGCCATGCGGCAGGCCATGGATGCGCAGCAGCGCGCCGTCGCCAGTCGATAAACCCAACCGTCAATCGAAGCATTGGAACGGCACCCATGAGTTGGTTCGAAAAACTATTACCCAGCCGCATCCGCACCGAAGGCGGTACCAAACGCACCGTGCCGGAAGGGCTGTGGTCCAAGTGCGATGCCTGTAGTGCCGTGATCTATCGCGCCGAACTGGAGCGCAGTCTCGAGGTCTGTCCCAAATGTTCGCATCATATGCGCATGGGCGCGCGCCGCCGATTGGAAAGCTTTCTCGATGTCGACGGCCGCGAAGAGATTGCCAACGAGGTCAAGCCCGTCGATATCCTCAAATTCAAGGACAGCAAGAAATACAAAGATCGTCTGTTGCAGGCGCAGAAAACCACCAACGAGCAGGATGCACTGCTGGTCATGCAAGGTCAGGTGAAAGGTGTGGCGCTGGTCGCCTGCGCCTTCGAATTCGGTTTCATGGGCGGTTCCATGGGTGCGGTGGTCGGCGAACGCTTCGTGCGCGCGGTGAACCGTTGCCTGGAAAAACATGTGCCGCTGGTGTGTTTTTCCGCGAGCGGTGGCGCGCGTATGCAAGAGGCGCTGTTCTCGCTGATGCAGATGGCCAAGACCTCGGCGGCGCTGGCGAAACTCGCCGACGCGCGCCTGCCGTTCATCTCGGTGCTCACCGATCCGACCATGGGCGGTGTGTCCGCCAGTCTCGCCATGCTC
This sequence comes from Gammaproteobacteria bacterium, assembly GCA_016214925.1. Classification (GTDB taxonomy): domain Bacteria; phylum Pseudomonadota; class Gammaproteobacteria; order Thiohalobacterales; family Thiohalobacteraceae; genus JAHJQQ01. The sequence continues at coordinate 1,647 of JACRMO010000180.1, read as the reverse complement.
GGCGATGTGAACATCGGTGAACCCAACGCGTTGATCGGTTTCGCCGGCCCGCGTGTCATCGAACAGACCGTGCGCGAGACCTTGCCGGAAGGATTTCAGCGCAGCGAATTCCTCCTCGACCACGGTGCCATCGACATGATCGTCGACCGCCGTGAGCTGCGCGATCGTATCGCCAACGTGCTGGCCATTATGCAGCGGCGGGCGGCGGTCTGAGTCCGCCAAGCGGTCTGTAGTGAACCGCGGAGCCACGGAAGACACTAAATAACGCGAATAGTTAATCTGTACTTGAACTAAATGCGCGGATTAAGGAATATCCGGCCCCCATGCCGTCCCAGCGCCCAGCCTACATGTTCACGCACCAATGCCGACGAATGTCATTGCGCAGCCAGCATTCGTAACCGATGCGGCGAATGGCGCTGCCGGCGGTGTTATCCAGAAATTCGTTTTCACTCCAGCCGAATAATTCCACTAGTGTTGTCGCATCCAGCGCGTGTCGCGGCGCGAAGTCCGGTTCATTCGTGCGTGTGGCAAAGCGGTTCCAGGGACACACCAACTGGCAGTCGTCGCAGCCGTAGATGCGGTTGCCGATCAGCGGGCGCAGGTGTTCCGGGATTGCATCGCGCAGTTCGATGGTGAGGTAGGAGATGCACAGGCGCGCGTCCAGTTCATAGGGCGCGACGATGGCGCGGGTCGGACAGACGTCGATGCAGGCGTGACAGGTGCCACAGTGATTGCTGCTCGCAGTGTCAATCGGTAATGGCAAGTCGGTGTACAGCTCGCCGAGAAAAAACCACGAGCCGCTGTCCTGATCGAGCAGGTTGGTGTGTTTGCCGATCCAGCCGAGCCCCGCGTGTTGCGCGAGTGCCTTTTCCAGCACGGGTGCGCTGTCGGTGAAGGCGCGGTAGCCGAACGGGCCGATCTCCGCGCCGATGCGTTCGGCGAGGCGTTGCAGGCGTTGGCGCATCAACTTGTGATAGTCGCGGCCGAGCGCGTAGCGCGAGACGTAGCCAAGCGATGGGTCAGCGAGTATTGCCTCGGCGCCGCGCGTCTGCGGCGGCCAGTAATTCATGCGCACGCTGATGACGCGCAGTGTGCCCGGCACCAGTTCTGTTGGCCGACTGCGGCGCGTGCCGTGGCGCGCCATGTAGTCCATGTCGCCGTGACGTCCGGTGTCCAGCCAGTCGAGCAGGTGCGCCTCGTCGGCGGACAGGTCGATGTCGCCGATGCCCACGGCGGCAAAACCCAGCGCGTGACCCCAGTCTTTGATCTGTCTGGCGAGTGCCGTGTAATCGGGGGTGCTGGCCATGGTTGAAAATGTGTCTGGTAAGGATCGGGAGTTTCGCGCTATTTTGCGCTCATCCAATATAGGTACAAGTACAGGTACAAGCCGCATGAGTCATTGCGCGTGAAAATGGACGTGCCAGAACAGCCCCTCTACCGCGCCGCGCAGTTGCGCGAGTTCGATCGGCGTGCCATTCAGGAACAGGGCATCCCCGGCTACACGCTGATGACGCGCGCCGCGACGGCGGCACTGCGCGAATTGCGCGCGCGTTGGCCACGGGTGCGGCGCATCCGCGTGGTGTGTGGCGCGGGCAACAACGCCGGTGACGGTTATGTGCTGGCGCGGCTCGCACAGGCCGCCGGATT
>JACRMO010000189.1 GCA_016214925.1 Gammaproteobacteria bacterium | reverse complement strand
GGCCTGGAGGTGATAGCTGGTCATCGGTTCCAGGGTCTTGCCGTCTTTCGATTCCGGCTTGCCGTGCACGCCGAGCATGCGCGGCTGGCTGGGACCGTAGATATCGGCGTCGAGGATACCGACGTTGGCGCCCTCGGCCGACAGCGCCAGGGCCAGGTTCACGGCGGTGGTGGACTTGCCGACGCCGCCCTTGCCGGAGGCCACGGCGATAATGTTCTTGATGCCCTTGATGGGTTCGACGCCCTTCTGCACGGAATGGGCGACGATATTGGTGCTGATGTTGACCGTGATATCGGCAACACCAGCGATGGCCGCAATCTTCTCCTTGAGCTTGGCCGTCAGCTCGGCCTCATAGCCCTTGGCCGGAAAGCCCAGCACCACATTGACCTTGACCTTGCCGCCGTCGACGGCGATGTCCTTGATGCAGCCGGCGCCAACCAGGTCTTTTTCCAGATAGGGGTCCACGTACTCTTTGAGCGCGGTCTCCACCTGCAAACGCGATACTTCTGCCATGATGCTGTTCCTCTGCTCTACGCTGAGCCGATACCGCTGAATGCGGGTCGGCCGGAATATAAATGCGGGATCTGAACTGAGCGCGGATTGTACACAAGCCCCAAACGGGTGTCTCCACGCGGCGGCGTGGGGAAATAGGCCGCCGCGCACCCATCCCGTTTTTCAGCGCGGCCTTGTGGCATAATTCAGGCCTTTCCGGGGCTTATACCCACACCGAATCCCGCCCTGGTGGATTCATTGACCTTTGGCAATACCAACATCCGGAGACTGTCCCTTCATGGCCTCGCGCCCCCCAAGTCATAGAAAGATCCTGGTGACCAGTGCCCTGCCCTATGCCAACGGCCCAATCCACCTCGGCCACCTGGTCGAGTACATCCAGACCGATATCTGGGTGCGCTTCCAGAAACTGCGCGGCCATGAATGCCATTACGTCTGCGCCGACGACGCCCACGGCACGCCCATCATGCTGCGCGCCCAGAGCGAGGGCATCACGCCGGAGAAACTCATCGCCCGCATCGGCGAGGATCACCGCGCCGACTTCGCCGAGTTCCTGATTGGTTTCGACAATTACCACAGCACGCATTCGGACGAGAATCGGGAACTCGCTAGCCTGATCTACACCCGTTTGCACGACGCCGGCCACATCGCCACGCGCACCATCACCCAGGCCTACGACCCGGTGAAGGAAATGTTCCTGCCGGACCGCTTCATCAAGGGTGAATGTCCGCGTTGCGGCGCGGCCGATCAGTATGGCGATTCCTGCGAGGTCTGCGGTGCGACCTACTCACCGATTGAATTGAAGAACGCGGTGTCAGCCATCTCCGGTGCCAAGCCCATCGAGAAGGAGTCGCTGCACTATTTCTTCAAGCTCGCCCAGTTCGAGCAGCTGTTGCGCAACTGGACCGGGGCCGGGCATCTGCAAGCGGAAGTCGCCAACAAGCTGGGCGAATGGTTCACAGATGGCCTGAAGGAAGGGGACATTTCCCGCGATGCGCCCTACTTCGGCTTCGAGATTCCCAACGCTCCCGGCAAGTATTTCTACGTCTGGCTGGACGCACCCATCGGCTACATGGCGAGCTTCAGAAACCTGTGTGACCGCAGCGGGCTCGACTTCGATGAATATTGGAAGAAGGGCGCCGACACCGAGCTGTATCACTTCATCGGCAAGGACATCATCTATTTTCATGCGCTGTTCTGGCCGGCCATGCTGCACGGCGCCAACTTCCGCATGCCGACGGCCATCAACGCGCACGGCTTCCTCACCGTCAACGGCCAGAAGATGTCCAAGTCGCGCGGCACCTTTATCAAGGCGCGTACCTATCTGGATCAGCTGAATCCGGAATACCTGCGTTATTACTTCGCCGCCAAGCTCAGCGCCGGCATCGACGATCTTGATTTGAATCTCGACGACTTCCAGTCGCGCGTGAACGCCGACCTGGTCGGCAAAGTCGTCAACATCGCCAGCCGCTGCGCGGGCTTCATCAGCAAGCGCTTCCACGGCGTGTTGGCGAAGACCTGCGCCGAGCCCGATCTCTACGACACCTTCGTGCGTTCGGGCGAGGAAATCGCCGGCCTGTACGAGAAACGCGAGTTCGGTCAGGCGATGCGCGAGATCATGGCGCTGGCCGACAAGGCCAACCAATACATCGACGAGAAGAAGCCCTGGGCGCTGGCGAAACAAGAGGGCATGGACCAGGCGGTGCAGGATACCTGCAGCGTGGGCCTGAACCTGTTCCGCGTACTCATGACCTATCTGAAACCCGTGTTGCCGCGCATGGCCGAACAGACCGAGCGCTTCCTCGGCATCGAACCCATGACCTGGGTCAATCTGGCCGAACCGCTCACCGATCATACTATCCGCACCTATGAACCGCTGATGATGCGGGTCGATCCCAGTGCGGTGACCGCCATGCAGGATGCCTCCAAGGAGAATCTCGAACCGACTGTAACAGCCACAGCGCCGAGTGTGCTGGCCGACAACCCGCTCGCGCCGGAGATTTCTATCGACGACTTCGGCAAGATCGATCTGCGCATCGCGCGCATCGTCAAGGCCGAGCACGTCGACGGCGCCGACAAGCTGCTGCATTTGACGTTGGATATCGGCGGTGAAACCCGCAGCGTGTTCGCCGGCATCAAGTCGGCCTATAAACCGGAAGACCTGCAAGATCGGTTGACCGTGATGGTCGCCAACCTCGCCCCGCGCAAGATGAAGTTCGGGATGTCAGAAGGCATGGTGCTGGCGGCGGGCCCGGGCGGGAAGGAGCTGTTCATCCTCAACCCCGATTCCGGCGCGCAACCGGGCATGCGGGTTAAGTAATATTTTTTAGTTGCACACCAAAGAGCGCAAAGACCGCAAAGGAATACTGTCGTGATATTCCCTCTTGTCTTCACGGGAGAAGCTTAGTGCAAGGAGGAGTAATCTACATAGCGGACTTACTCCTCCCCTCTGTCGCAAGCTGCATAGCTTGCTCACCACAGAGATTTTGGTGTTGAACATAAACGATTCTTTCTTTGCGAGCTTTGCGTTCTTTGGTGTAAATATTTTTTCTACGGAGTCATTGTCGAGATTCAACATGCAAGAACTCGCGCTCATTCTGGTCAGCACCATCCTGGTGAACAACTTCGTCCTGGTGAAGTTCCTGGGGCTGTGTCCGTTCATGGGTGTGTCGCGCAAACTGGAGACGGCGACCGGCATGGGTCTGGCGACGACCTTCGTGTTGACGCTGTCGTCGGTGTGCAGTTATCTGGTCGACACCTATATCCTCATCCCGTTGGGCATCGAATACCTGCGCACCATCGCCTTCATTCTCACCATCGCCGTGGTGGTGCAGTTCACCGAAATGG
>JACRMO010000188.1 GCA_016214925.1 Gammaproteobacteria bacterium | reverse complement strand
TGGCACATGGATGCTGGGCTTGTCTGTCGTTGCGCTATCGCGGATCTCGAAGCCGCGCAGGCCGGTGGGTTCGACACTGAGCGTGCGTTCGATATGCGGGCGCGCCAGCGGTGGGGCGTTTTGAATGAGGGCTATGGCGAAACGATCCAATGCCGCGCAGTCACCTTCCGCATGAATCTCGACCTCGCCCAGCCGATTGCGCACCCAGCCCGCAAGTCCCTGCGCATGCGCCAAGCGATACACGAACGGCCGAAAGCCCACGCCTTGCACCTGACCGGTGAGCGTCCATTGGCGGGCGTCGCGGATGCGCGCGTCATTGCCCGGCATGGAAGGTGTTTGCCGCATCTCAGGTTGGGAAGCGTTCCCTCTCCCGCAGCAAGGCCTGCTGCAACAGTGTGCGATAACTCCCCAGCCGGCGCGAATCGATGTTGCCGCTCTCGACAGCCGCCGCGACTGCACAGCCGGGTTCGCCGTTGTGGCGGCAGTCCATGAAGCGGCATTGACCTTGATAGTCGCACAGTTCGCGGAAGCCGCGTTGCAGGTCTTCAGTCGTGGCTTGCCAGAGCTGAAAGTCGCGCACGCCGGGTGAGTCGATGAGATCACCGCCGCCGGCGAGGTGATACAACGTGGTTTCGGTGGTGGTGTGTTTGCCCAGTCCGCTCGCGACCGAGAGCTGGCCGACGCGGATCTCCGCGTCCGGCACGAGCAGGTGCACCAGTGAGGATTTGCCGACGCCGGATTGGCCGACCAGGATGGACGTATGGCCGTTGGTATGTGCCATGAGTGCCGTCACCTGCGCGTTATCGCGCGTGCTGGTGAACAGCACCGGATAGCCGAGTCGCGTGAACGTGGCCAGACGTTCTTCCAGACGCGCGCGCGCGGCGGGGGCGAGCAGATCGGCCTTGTTGACCAGGATCAGCGGGCGCGCGCCGATCAGTTCGGCAACCACCAGATAGCGGTCGATGAGTGCCTCGCTGAGTGGCGGTTCCGGCGCGCAGACGATAATCAGTTGATCGACATTGGCGGCGAGTGGGCGTTCCTCGCCGCGCGGATCGGGGCGCGCCAGCAGGCTCGTGCGCGCGTCGAGCGCAGTGACTACGCCTTGTTCCGGACCGCTGACCTGCCAACGCACGCGGTCGCCGCAGACGATGCGGCCGAGCTTCTTGCGCGCGCTGCACTGATGCAGTTGACCGCTGGCATCTTCGACGACCACGTCGCGGCCGAAATGGGCGATGACCAAGCCGGGCTGGGTGATGTCGGGTGCGGAAGAACGGGTGGTTACTTGACTGTCTGGGGTCGTGCGGCGCGGTGTGCTGTGGCGATGACCCATGGGCGCTTCAGTCGGCCTGAGTCAACAGTGCGTCGATCTTGGCGGCGCAGATGAAATCGTTCTCCGTCAGGCCGGCCGCGGCATGCGTTGAATAATGAACCGTGCAGCGGTTGTAGCCGACGTCGAGATCGGGATGATGATCCTCGCGGTGGGCGATCCAGGCGAGCGCATTGACGAAGGCCATGGTCTCGTGAAAGTTGTGGAAGCGGAACTCGCGCCGGATCGCCGCATCGCCGGCCTCGAATGCCCAATCGGCATGTAGCTGCGCGAGCAGGGCGCGCGCGCTGTCGGTGGCGAGTGACGCGCTGCCTTTTTCGACGCGGATACAGTGACGTTCGTTCAGCGGCTCGGTCATATGGGCATTACTCGAGTTTGTAATATGTGGCGTTAAGATACTGCGATACATTCTCGATCTCTTCATCGAACCAGGTCAGGCCCAGATTGGTGTCGCAGCGTTGCACCTGTTGGCGTAGGCTGTCCATCGTGGTGATGCGACGGTCGGTGCGGGTGTAGACCTCGCTGCCATGGCATTTCATGCAATGGGCATCGTGCAATGACTGCCCGGCCTTGACATCGAAGGCGCTGCCGAGGCCTGGAATGCTCGCCGTGAGCAGAAGCAATGCGTTCAAGCAGTGGACAGTACGCATAGTGAGTCCTCCTGTGAAAGACAACTAGCCACGCGCGCCGAGTTTGGCCACGCGCACCGGTGCCGGCGGGTGACTGTCGTGGAACGCGGAATACAACGGGTCCGGTGTGAGCGTGCTGGCGTTGTCGCGGTAAAGTTTGACCAGGGCGCTCACCAGATAGCGCGCGCCGGTCTGTTCGGCGGCATAGTCGTCGGCCTCGAATTCGTGTTTGCGCGACAGCTTGCTGAGCAGCGGTTGCAGAAACAGGCTGAACACCGGCGCGGCGAGCATGAACAACAGCAGGGCCATATGCGTGGACGGTTCCGCCACGCCCAAGCCGTGATAGAAGGCCGGTTGATCGGCCAACCAGCCGAGCAGGGCCAGTCCGGCCAGGCTCATCAGCAGCATGCCGGTCAGGCGTTTCTGCACATGCTTGCGTTTGAAATGTCCCAGCTCGTGCGCCAGTACCGCCTCGATCTCATCGGGTTCCAGCGCGTGGATAAGCGTGTCGAAGAACACGATGCGCTTGTTGCGGCCCAGTCCGGTGAAATAGGCGTTGCCGTGGCCCGAACGGCGCGAGCCGTCCATGACGAAGATGCCTTTGCTGTGGAAGCCGCAGCGGGTGAGCAGGTTTTCGATGCGGCTGCGCAACTCGGCATTATCCAGCGGCGCGAATTTGTTGAACAGCGGCGCGATGAAGGCCGGGTAGGCCCACATCATCAACAGGCTGAAGCCGATCCACACCGCCCAGACGTACAACCACCAGTAGGTGCCCGCGCCCTGCATCAGCCACAGCACCAGCGCGATCAGCGGTGTGCCAATCACCAGCAGCAATAAAGCCTGCTTGGCCAGATCGGCGACGAACAGGCCCGGCGTGGAGTGGTTGAAGCCGAAGTGCGTTTCGAGCTTGAACGTCCCCCAAGCGGAGAAGGGCACGTCCAGCAGGCTGCCCAGGAAAAAGAAGCTCATCATCACCGCCACGCCGGTGGGCAGCGGATCCCAGCCGAGCTGCATCCAGGCGCCGTTCAGCAAGCTCAGGCCACCACCCAGCGTCCAGGCCAGCAGCAAGGCGGTGTCATAGACCAATTCGATACGCCCGAGTCGGGTCTTGGCCACGCTGTAATCGGCCGCCTTCTGGTGCGCCGTCAGGCTGATGCTAGCGGCAAAGGCTTCGGGTACCTGGTTACGCCGCGTCTGCACATGGCGTATATGCCGGCTGGCCAG
>JACRMO010000187.1 GCA_016214925.1 Gammaproteobacteria bacterium | reverse complement strand
GAAATCGCCGACGCCCAGCGCGAGTACGGCATCAGCGTGCCGGCGATTCTCGACGTCGGCAGCGGTTCGTTGCGTGATGGGGGGGTAAAACCCCATCTGAAAATTAAAGTGGCGCAGCTCTTTGGTTTAGTGGTCTTATCAAGAATCGTTACGCGCTGTAGCTGTAAGAGAAGTCTTGATTGTGCATAGCATTACCAAGGGTGGTGCAAAAGGCAAGCTCTTGGGACTGCGTGAGTACTGGGAAGCTCCGCTGTAGCCACGCAGAGGTTGGTCGCCATTCGTCGATATTCCAGGACAGGCTTCTACGCGAATGTCAGTCTACCACGATGTCAAGATACACGAAGCCCTGTGGCCATTTGGGGCTTATTGTTCTCTAGCGCCAGTCCATTCGACTCTTGGTGTGCCTCGGTAGCAAGCAGATAACGCCGTCGGTGCGGTTTCTTGCCATGGGTTGGGCGGGCGTTGACAATTGGATATACCCGAATCGAATATCGTGCGCTCAACTCGGGGGCATGGGTGAAAATAGTGCTTAACATCGGTCATCTATCCGGACAGTCGTGCTCATGGACGGTGATAATTATCTATATTCCTACTTTGTAGAGGCAGGGCCGTACGGACGCGGATTCAGGTTCGGGCACGCCTCCTGCGGAACGCGCATTTCCTGCCGTTACAACCTCTATCGTGCCAACGAATTGCCCAATCTGGCAGATATTCATTTGCTGCCGTAGCGTGCGGATGCCATCGAAGCTGACGGTAATGCTCGTGAGTAAACTAAGCCGTTTGCCGGTGCAGGGATGGTAGTAGCGAAGTTTGTGAGTGTCTGTGGGGAGGTTGTGTGCAGCCGGGCGCTCTGGGCTCGTGCGCAAGGCTGTTCGGGTGTTTGGGGAAAACGGCGGAAGTGCGGCGAGCGCTTGAGTCTGTGGGACGCAGGTATGCGATGGAGAGCTGGGCAAGGGATGTCGAATTGCAGAAACGCTGCCGGAACTTAAAATAATTTAATTTAATAACAAGTAGATATGTGCGCGCCCCAAGCTTGGCGCGGTGTGTTGCCTGCTGATATAGTAGCGCATTATGCCGCTACCTGATTCAGGCGCGCCCTTGTTCCATGAACGACCTTAAATCGCTTGGGTGGATGTCCCCCGGGCCCGGGATTGTTGTCGCATCTATGCCTACGTCAATCATGCAAGATAAGACTTATTGGAAAACAGGCTCACTTTTCTGGGGTGTCCTGGTGGTGGGCGGCTTGTTGCTGTCTTGGGCAGCATATCCCTCTCTACTCAACATGGTGCGACGTTGGGATAGCAGCGAGGAATACGGCTACGGGTACATGATCCCGTTTATTACGCTGTTTCTGATCTGGCAACGCAAGGACAAACTGGCCTCTGTCGAATTCAAAGGTTCGTGGGGCGGAGTGCTGCTGCTGTTGCTTGGGTCGCTGGTTCTGTTCGTTGGCCAGATCAGTACACTTCATTCCATAACCCAATATGGTTATCTAATCGCGCTGATCGGCGGTGCGTATGCACTGCTCGGCCGCGAGGCCCTGAAGATTATCTTCATGCCGCTGTTGCTGCTGTTCCTGATGGTGCCACTGCCGGCGTTCCTGTTTAACAACCTGTCTTCACAGCTTCAGCTCATATCCTCCGAGATCGGCGTGGCAGTAATCCGGATGTTCGGTTTGAGCGTCTATCTGGAAGGCAATGTCATCGATCTGGGCACCTATAAATTGCAAGTCGTCGAGGCGTGCAGCGGCCTTCGTTATCTGTTCCCGCTAGTGTCATTGTCGATCATTGCAGCCTATTTCTACAAGGATGCGATCTGGAAGCGCGTAGTTCTGATCCTGTCCAGTATCCCCATCACGGTGCTGATGAACAGCTTCCGCATTGGAGTGATCGGTGTGCTGGTCGAATATGGTGGCCCAGAACAAGCTGAAGGATTTTTGCACGATTTTGAGGGTTGGGTCGTGTTCATGGGTTGTGTCGCAGTGCTGGTGGGGGAAATGTGGCTGCTGACCCGTTTAGGCGGAGATCGCAGGCCGTTCTCCGAAATCTTCGGCGTCGAGTTTCCGGTCAATGTGCCGATGGCGGGCGCGCGCTCGCGGCCGGTCTCAATACAGGCCATCGTCATGGTCTTGATCCTGGCGGGTACGACGGGTGCCGCAGCACTGGTGGCGGGGCGCCAGGAGATTGTGCCTGAACGTACTAGCTTCGATGCCTTCCCGCGCACTGTCGACGGCTGGGTAGGTTACCCGGAAGTTCTGGAGGACATCGTCCTTGATGCCCTCAAACTCGATGATTATGTGCTGGCAGATTATCGTAATGCCGACGGCAAGACGGTCAATTTCTATGCCGCCTACTATGCATCGCAACGTTCGGGCGCAGCGGCGCATTCACCGGCCTCCTGCCTGCCGGGCGGTGGTTGGCGCATGAACGATCTAACGCTCTACGAGATGCTGCCAGGGCTGGTCGTCAATCGCTCCGTGATCCAGAAGGGTGAGTACCGCCAGTTGGTCTATTACTGGTTCAAACAACGTGATCGCATCGTGGCAAACGAATTCATGGTCAAATGGTATCTGCTTTGGGATGCGTTGACGCGCAATCGTACCGATGGCGCGCTGGTACGTCTGACGACTTCGCTATCGCCAGGTGAGGATGTCAAAGACGCAGACGCACGCATGACCGCTTTTGCGGCCACCGTCGTGCCTGGGTTGAACGCCTACATTCCCGACTGATGCCGACCTTGTTGCCAACCTTCGTTGTCGTGTTCATGGTCGCGCTCGCCGTGAGCATGGCAATCATTCCGGTGATGATCCGGCTCGCGCCGCACATCGGCATGATCGACAAGCCCGATCCGCGCAAGGTGCATGTGGTACCTATTCCACGCGCGGGCGGTATCGGTATCGTGCTCGGCGCGTTGCTGCCGATGGCGATCTGGTTGCCGCTGACGGATACCCTGTTGGCGTTTTACGTCGGTTCGCTGGTCCTGCTGGCCTTCGGTGTTTGGGATGACATCGCCGAGCTGGGTCACTACGTGAAATTCATCGGCCAGTTCATCGCGGCGATCCTGGTGGTTTATTTTGGCGGTGTCGTCGTCGAAAGCTTCCCGTTCATGGGACTGGAACCCTTGTCGCCCATGATCGGCAAGCCATTCACAGTGATCGCCCTGGTCGGAATGATCAACGCCATCAATCACTCCGACGGGCTCGACGGTTTGGCCGGCGGTGAATCCCTGATGAGTCTAGCAGGCATGCTGTATCTGGCCACGCAAGCTTCGGGTACCGAAGCGACTGTGCTCGCCGTTGCCGTGATGGGCGGTGTGTTCGGATTTCTGCGCTTCAACTCACATCCGGCGCGGGTGTTCATGGGTGATGGCGGCAGTCAGTTTCTGGGCTTTTCGCTGGGTGTGCTCGCGGTTCTGCTGACACAACAGGTCAATACGGCCTTGAGTCCGGCACTTCCGTTGCTGCTGCTGGGATTGCCCATCGCCGACATTCTCATGGTGTTCTGGAAGCGCGCGCGGGCGGGCGGTAGCTGGTTTAAGGCGACCAAAAACCATGTGCATCACCGATTGCTAGAGCTGGGCTTCCACCATTACGAGTCAGTGACGATTATCTACACGGTGCAGGCATTGATGGTACTTGCGGCTGTGGCCATGCCGTATGTTGCCGACGCGGCCCTGGTGGCGATCTATCTTGCGCTCTGCCTGCTGGTGTTCGTGTTTCTGGAGCGCGCTGAGCGGCGCAGCTGGCGTGTGCATGCCGCCGTGGGCGTGGCGGGTGGGGTTATGCGTAACGTGCAGTATCTATGCGAAACGCCGTTGACCCGTAATGCGCCGGCGGTGTTCGTTACGCTGGCAGTGTCGATTTTTATGCTGATCGGCGCGTTCGGAATTCAGCGCGTGCCAGCCGATATGACGCTGGTTGCAGCAGTGCTGGCGGTGGCGCTGCTGGTGCGTCTGGTGCTGGGTTATCGGGTATGGTTCCTGATGCTTCGCTTGTTGGTGTTTACGGCAGTAGCATTGGTGGTGTATCTGGTCAATACCTATCCGCAGTCATGGTACGCGGCACTGGATACCACGGGTTATGTATTTTTCGCGGCATTGGCGCTGGCGCTGGCGATCGGTATCCGCTTGGCGGAACGGGACAGTTTTCGTGTAACACCGCTGGATTATCTGGTGGTGTTGATCGTGGTGGCGCTGGCGATGTTGCCGGAGAAGGATCTGGCAGCCACCGGTATGCTGGGAATGGCACTGCAGGCTATCGTCCTGTTCTACGGCGCTGAGTTGGCCATGCGCAAAATGCGCAACCGTTGGAATCTGTTTACCGGCGCGACATTGTTTTCGCTGGGGGTGATCGCGGTACGTGGATTATGGATCTGACTTTAGAGAACGAATCTATGCCACAGAAAGTCGCTTTGATCACCGGTGTCACCGGCCAGGACGGTGCCTACCTCGCCGAGCTGTTGCTCGAAAAGGGCTACGTTGTCCATGGTGTCAAACGCCGCGCCTCGTCGTTCAATACCGATCGCATCGATCATCTCTATAGCGACCCGCATGAGAAGGGGCGGCGCTTTATTTTGCATTACGGTGACTTGACCGATGCCACCAACTTGATCCGCATTATTCAACAGGTACAGCCGGACGAGATCTACAACCTGGCGGCGCAGAGCCATGTGGCGGTGTCGTTCGAAACGCCGGAATATACGGCGAATGCCGATGCGCTGGGCACATTACGCATACTCGAGGCGATCCGCATCCTGGGCCTGGAGAAGAAGACGCGCTTCTACCAGGCTTCGACTTCGGAGATGTTCGGCAAGGTGCAGGAGATTCCGCAGCGCGAGACCACGCCGTTTTATCCGCGCAGTCCCTATGGTGCGGCCAAGGTGTATTCGTATTGGATCTGCGTGAACTACCGCGAGGCCTACGGTATCTTCGCCTGCAACGGTATCCTGTTCAATCACGAGTCGCCGGTGCGTGGCGAGACCTTCGTCACCCGCAAGATCACGCGCGCGGTGGCGCGCATCAAGCTGGGTCTGCAGGACAGGTTGTATCTCGGTAATCTCAATTCCCTGCGCGACTGGGGGCATGCGCGTGATTACGTGCGTGCGCAGTGGCTGGTTCTGCAACAAGCGCAGCCGGAGGATTTCGTCATCGCCACCGGCAAGCAATATTCCGTGCGCCAATTCGTCGATGCCGGCTTTGCCGAGGTCGGCATGCAGTTGCGTTGGGAAGGCGAGGGCATCAACGAGAAAGGCATCGACGCCAAGAGCGGCAAGGTATTGGTCGAAGTCGATCCGCGTTATTTTCGGCCGACCGAGGTCGAGACACTGCTTGGCGATCCCGCCAAGGCGCGCGAGAAGCTCGGTTGGACGGCGGAGATCACCCTAGACCAGATGGTCGCTGAAATGGTGCGCGAGGATCTGATGCTCGCCGAGAAGGACGAGATGTGCCGCCGCGAAGGCTTCAAGACCTTTGACCACAACGAATAAGCCGCGGGATGACGGATCGTTATCATGGATAAGAACGCACGCATTTATATCGCGGGTCACCGAGGGTTGGTCGGCGCGGCCATTTTGCGGCGCCTCCAGTCCGAGGGTTACGCAAACTTCATCACGGCAACCAGTCGCGAGCTGGATCTGCGCGAGCAGGCGGTGGTGCGTGATTTTTTCGCGGCGCAGCGCCCGGATTATGTGTTCCTGGCCGCGGCGAAGGTCGGCGGAATTCTCGCCAACGACACCTATCCCGCCGAATTCATCTACGACAACCTCATGATGGAGGCGAACATCATCGATGCCGCCTACCGGAATGGAACCCAGAAACTGCTGTTCCTCGGCAGTACCTGTATCTATCCGAAGCTGGCGCCGCAACCGCTCAAGGAGGACTATCTCCTGACGGGTCCGCTGGAGCCGACCAACGAATGGTATGCGGTCGCCAAGATCGCTGGCATCAAACTGTGTCAGGCCTATCAGCGCCAATATGGCGCACGTTTTATCTCGGCGATGCCGACCAATCTGTATGGCCCCGGGGATAATTTCGATCTGGAAAAATCCCATGTCATGCCGGCGCTGATCCGCAAGTTCCACGAGGCCAAGCTCACCCATGCGCCGTCGGTGGTCGTGTGGGGCACGGGCAAACCGCTGCGCGAATTCCTGCATGTCGACGATTGCGCGCGCGCCTGTGTGTTCCTGATGGAGCATTACGAGGGTGCGGATATCGTCAACATCGGTACCGGTTCGGATCTTCCCATCGGCGAATTGGCGGCCTTGGTGAAGAAGGCGGTAGGCTATACGGGCGACATCGTGTTCGATACGTCCAAGCCGGACGGTACGCCGCGCAAGCTGGTCGATGTCGGGCGAATCATGGCGCTGGGCTGGAAGCCGGAGATCGATCTGGAAGAAGGCATCCGCAATGTCTATGAATGGTTCCTGGCGCATGTGAATATGGTGGAGTCGCAGGTTCGTGGGATGTGTTGAATGGATGGCGCACAGTTGTGCTTGTACCGCCAACGCATCCTTTGTGGGTTATAGATAAGCATAATCATCACTAATTTAGGAAGTCCGTGGAGGATTGAACATGGCGCTCGAAACTCGGAAGAAACTGCTCGTAACCGCGCTTGCCGCTCTCATGCTCATTGGTTGTGGTGGCGCGGAAGAGCGCAAGGCCAAGTACATGGAACGCGGTAAGGCTTATATCGCCGAGGAGAACTGGGATAAGGCGCGCGTCGAGATCAAGAACGTACTGCAGATAGATCCTAAGTCGGCTGAGGCCTATTACTTGATCGGCCAGGTGGAAGAAAAACAGCAGGAGTGGGGTAAGGCATTCGCTAATTATTCTAAGGCGGTGGAACTTGATCCGGAGTTGATCGACGCGCGCAGT